>WQZC01000052.1 GCA_009780925.1 Actinomycetes bacterium
ATCCCGACAACACCCCGCCGAGCGCCGACATCGCCTATCCGGTCAGTGGGAACCACGACCTGACCTTTCCGAACCACCTGGTCGGCCGGGGCATCCACACCGAGGCCGGCGGCACTGGCACCTACGCCGATCCGATCACCTTCGCCACGTCGAACACCGAGCTCACCGCTGGGACGGAGATCTACATTCCCCGGTTCCAGAAGTACTTCATTGGGGAGGATTCCTGCACCGAGTGCGGGCAGGACATGAGCGGTCAGCGGCCTAACAATCCAGACGGCACGATCGGTCCCGGGCCGGACGGCGGACCCGGTCTGATCCACTTCGACCTGTGGGTCGGCGGGGGGGACGCGGACTGGCCGGACGTGATCCTTTGCGAGGACGCGCTGACCATCTACGACGGCGACAACCCGCACATGGAACCAATCATCGTCAACCCGTCGCCCAGCGAGCCGGTCGACCAGACCCCGATCTTCGACCCGGCCACCGGCAAATGCAACACCCAACCCGACGGCAGCAGCGTCGCGCTGGACTCGAGCCTCGAGGTCGGCCCGTATGAGAACGTGCCCGGGCCGGACGGCGCCCCCGGGTCCCCGAATGGCACCCACCTGTGCATGACGGACCCGGGCAACAGCGCCGCCGTTGGCACGAAGGTCACCATGGAGCCCTGTGACGCCACCCGGGCCGATCAGAACGTGTCGTTCTCCGGCGCGTTCCTCATTTTCAACAACTTGTGCCTGGACATGGGCGATGGGATGGGCAGCCCTGATCCGGAAGACTCCGGCCCGGCGCGCGCGATCACCTTGCAGCGGTGCAACCTCAACGCTAACCAGCAGTGGGAGCTGAACACCGACGGATCGATCTCTGACATCCAGTCGAGCAACTGGGCGCTGGCCGATCAGGGAAACGGCGTGCTGACCGCGACCTATGTGGCCGACGACGGGAACTCCGCCTACAACTATTTTGCCTTCCCGTTCCTGCGCGAAAAAGACGCCACGGTTCCGGTGACCCTTGACGCGTCGAGCGTTCCGGCGGGCTCGACGGTGACGATCACCGGTTCCGGGCTGACCACGCCGACCGCCGAGGCCACGTTGATAGCCAGCGGCGACTCCGACGGGGTCTCCCTCGGGACGGTGACCGCGGCGGCGGACGGCACGTTCAGCCAAGCCGTGACGATCCCCGCGGGCACCGCCGCCGGCGCCTACCAGGTGCGGATCGTGGGAGTGGCGGACGCCGCGCCCGACGGCACCACGATCACCGACCAGAGCCAGCTGCAGTTCGGCGCGTTGGCCAACTTCCGGCCAGTTGACCGAACGGTGCCGATCACGGGCGTCTCCTCCGACCTCCAAGTGACGGCTGCGGTCGCGCCGTCGTCGGCGCCGGAGCCATCAGCCGCTGCTCCCGCCGCTCCCGCGACGGCCTCGACCGGGGCCGGCAACGGGAGCTGGTACGAGTGGCTGTGCGCGGTCATGGCGATCATTGGGATCGTCGCCGTCCTCATCGCGGTTCGGCGCCGGCTGGCCCAACAGACGAAGTGATCGCGATGAGGGGAATCCCACGGCTGAGGCGGCCCGGCGGTCGGGTCGGGGGCGCGACCGGGCGGTGATCCGCCGCCTGCGGGCCGGTGCGCGGCGGATCGACGGCGCGGGCCGCCGATGGGTGACACTGGATGAATGGCTCGTCGTGTCCCACCCGGCCCGCCCCCAGCGCCGGTCGTGGAACGGGTGCGGCTGCGCTACGCCAAGCGCGGCCGGGCCCGCTTCGCCTCGCATCGGGATTTCGCGCGCGCTTTCGAGCGGGCGCTGCGGCGCGCCCACGTGCCAATGGCCTATTCGGCTGGCTTCACCCCGCGGCCGAGAGTGTCCTATGTTGGCGCGGCGCCGACTGGCGCCGCCAGCGAGGCCGAGTACCTGGAGATCGGGCTCACCCAGCGGGTGGATCTCGAGGCGACCAAGGCGGAGTTGAACGCTGCCTTGCCGCCCGGTCTGGAAGTCCTCGACGCGGTGGAAGCGGCTGGGGGGCGGCTCGCCGAACGGATCGAGGCCAGCCTGTGGCGCATCGCGGTGGACGTTGACGCCGGACTGCTCGCTGATGCGGTCGCCGCGTTCATGGCCGCAGCCGAGGCGCGCGTCGAACGGGTCACCCGGGACGGTGCGCGGGTGGTCGACGCGCGCGGACCGGTGCTCTGTCTTGACGTGTCCGAACCACCTATTGACGCTTCGTGTGCGATAATGCAACTGGTAGTGCGGCAGGCGACGCCAGCCGTGCGACCCGATGACGTTGTCGACGCGCTGCGCGCTGTCGCCGGTCTCGCCCCCGATGTGCCGAAGTGGAACGTCCGCGCGGCACGGCTGGCGCAGGGACCGCTCGATGGCACGGGGACGGTGGGTGACCCGCTCGCCGCCGACCGGTCGGCGTTATCAGCGCCGTCGTCAGAACAGCCGTGAATGGGGCGGTTGCGCTGGAACTGAAGACTTTGTGGGCCGCGTGGGAGGCACCGACGCGACCCGCTCAACCGGCCCTGTGCGGCTGCGGCATGGTCAGCGTTTGGCGGTGACCGCGCCCGGAGGCCTGAACGGAGAGACACAAGTTCATGCTCGAACCTGACAACACGAATATCACGGCAAGTGGATCCGGTGGCGCCCCGGATGAGGCCCCGACGGCGGGAGCCGCTCCACGGGCGAAGCGGGCTTCGGCGGCCAAGGCGCCGGTGAAGCGTGCGCCCGCGAAGAAGACGACGAGTGCCCCCGCTGGGACGGACGTCCCGGCCGCGATGAGTGCCCCGGCCGCCGCTGACTCATCGACGCGGCAAGCGCCGGCCCGCGAACGGGCCGTGAGGAAAGCCGTCGCCGCCGTGGCCGAGCCCGTCGCCGACAGCGGGTCCGCGGCGCAAGCGCCAGCCCGCAAACGGATCGCGAAAAGAGCGGCCAGCGCGCCGGACGTGGGCGCGGAGTCGGCCGCTAGTGGCGCGGTGACCGGCTCGGCGGCTGAGCAATCGCCGGCCCGCAAGCGAATCGCGAAAAAGGTGGCGAGCGCCCCAGCCGCAGCGGCCGAGTCGGCTCCGGCGACCGCGCCAGCCGCAGTGGCCGAGCCAGGCGTCGGCGACGCGTCGACGCCACGGGTCCCGGCCCGCAAACGGGCCGCGAATAAGGCGGGCGCGCAGCTCGTGCCGGACGCGGTCGAGTCCAACGTGACCAGCGCCGGGGCATCGGTGGACGGCGCGGCCACGGCGACACCCGACACGGCCAGGGCGCGCAAGGCGGCCCCGCGCAAGGCGGCGGCAGCGAAAGCCGCGGTCAGCGAGGTCGCGGTGGAACAGACCACCACGGATCCGGTGCCGGCGCGCAAGACCGTCACCCGCAAGGCCGCGCCCAGCAAGGGTGTCGCGCGCGTCGCGGCCATCACCGAAACCGACGACGAGACCGGCCCGACCGCTGACGTCGCGACGGGCGCAGGTCAATCGGAGCCGGGCGCGATCGCGGCCGAATCGGTGGTCTCGGCCGAGCGACCGGCCCGGGCCCCGCGCAAACGCGCCGCGAAGAAGGCCGCCCCAGCCGCTGATGCGTCGTCCGCTGAGCCTGCGGCCGAAGAGCGACCGGCTCGGACGCGGCGAGTCCGCTCGGTACTGGCGGCCGGGTCGGTCTCATCCACTGAGCCGACCGCCGCCGAGCCGACGCTCGCCGCCGAGCTGACGGCCGTCGTCGAGCCAGCCGGGGCGTCCCATGCGCCGGCCGCGCCGACCGGGGCGTCCCATGCGCCGGCCGCGCCGGCGGCGTCGACTGGGGCAAACGATGACGCCATCCCCGGTGTGCTGTTCGTCGCGCCCGCTGAGCCGATCGCCCGCCGCCGCGTCCGGTCCACCGCGCGCGATGCCGCCGCGACCCAGGCCGCCGCGACCCAGGCGGGCGCCGACGACGTCGCGCGACCCGAGCCCAGTGCCGGCCCGGAACTGGTGAGCGAGGTTGTGGGCGCCAGCGGCGACGCGGACGGCGACGAGGCGCCAGCTGAGGGCATGGGTTCTGATGGTGAGGCCGCTGGTGAGCGCCGCCGCCGCCGCCGCGGCCGCCGCGGCCGCGGCGGCCGCGCCCGAGAGGGCGGGGAGGGCGTCGAATCTGGCGCGGAGACGGATGAGGGGGACGAGGGCGCCGGAGCTGGGCACGCCGAGCCCGCTGAGTCGGCCTCGACGACGCAGTCCGCGCCGGAGCCGGCCGAGTCCGCCGCTGGCTCGACGAAGCGTCGTCGCCGTCGGCGCCGCGCCGGGGAAGGCGCCGAGTCGGCCGATGATGACCAGGTGCCCACCGTCGTGCACGTGCGCGAGGCGCGCGCCGACTCGGGCGCCGAGCACGGTGACGCCGATGGCGTGCGCGGGGTCAAGGGCTCCACCCGGTTGGAGGCCCGCCGCCAGCGGCGGCGGGACACCCGCGAGTCACACCGCCGCCGGCCGCCGATCCTCACCGAGTCGGAGTTCCTCGCTCGCCGGGAGGCCGTCGATCGGGTCATGGCGGTCCGCCAGAGCGGGGCCCGCACCCAGATCGCGGTGCTCGAGGACAACGTGCTGGTCGAGCACTACGTGACCCGGGCGAGCGCCACCTCCTACGTCGGCAACGTCTATCTGGGCCGGGTGCAGAATGTCCTGCCGTCGATGGAGGCTGCCTTCGTCGACATCGGCAAGAGCCGCAACGGGGTGCTGTACGCCGGCGAGGTCAACTGGGACGCCGCCGGTTTGGAAGGCAAGGCGCGGGCCATCGAGCAGGCGATGAAGTCCGGCGACGCGGTGCTCGTGCAGGTCACCAAGGACCCCATCGCGCACAAGGGTGCCCGACTGACCAGCCAGGTGTCGCTGCCGGGACGGTTCTTGGTTTACGTCCCGGGCGGCGGGATGACGGGCATCAGCCGAAAGCTGCCGGACACCGAGCGGCGCCGCCTCAAAGCCATCCTGAAGAAGATCGTCCCGGACGGGGCCGGGGTGATCATCCGCACGGCGGCCGAGGGCGCCAGCGAGACCGAGCTGGTTCGCGATGTCGAGCGGCTCAAGGCTCAGTGGGAGAAGATCGCGGCCAAAGCCGCCAAGTCGAAGAGCGCCCCGGCCCTGGTCTACGGCGAGCCGGACCTGGCCATCAGGGTGGTGCGGGATGTGTTCAACGAGGACTTCCGGGAGCTGATCGTCCAAGGCGAGTCGGAGTGGACAGCCATCCACGACTATGTGGCCGATGTCGCCCCCGATCTCGCGGTCCGGTTGCGCCGGCGCACCGGCGACGGCGATGTGTTCGCCGATCTTCAGGTGGACGAGCAGCTGGCCAAGGCCCTCAACCGCAAGGTTTGGCTGCCCTCGGGCGGTTCGTTGGTGATCGACCACACCGAGGCGATGACGGTGATCGATGTCAACACCGGCAAGTTCGTCGGCTCGGGCGGCAACTTGGAGGAGACGGTCACCCGCAACAACCTCGAAGCCGCCGAGGAGGTGGTGCGCCAGCTGCGGCTGCGCGACGTGGGCGGCATCGTGGTCATCGACTTCATCGACATGGTGCTTGAGTCGAACCGGGAGCTGGTGTTGCGGCGGCTGACCGAATGCCTGGGCCGCGACCGGACCAAGCACCAGGTCGCCGAGGTGACTTCGCTCGGCCTGGTGCAGATGACCCGCAAGCGGATCGGTGAGGGATTGTTGGACGCCTTCAGCGATCCGTGCGAGGCGTGCGCCGGGCGCGGCGTGATCCTTCGCAATGAACCGGTCGACCGTGGTGGCGTGGAACCGTCAGCGGACAGCGGTGAGCGGCGCAAAGGCCGCAAATCGGGCGGCAAGGCGAAGAAGTCAGCCGAGCCGGAGGCGCCGGTGGTCAACGACGAGCAGCGCCGGGCGGCGGCCAGCGCCATCGCGGCGATCGCCGGGGCGAGCGCGCAACCGGCGTCGCCGAACGGCGCTGGTGGCGAAATGGCGGTCGCGCCGCAGACCCACCTTGAGCCGGCGCGCCACGCCGAACCAGCTTCCCACGCCGAGCCAGCTTCCCACGCAGCGTCGGCGCCAGAGCACCATTCCGGGCCGGCGACCGAGACGGGGATCGCGGCGCACCCGGCAACGCCAGCCCAGGCGACCGCCGACGAACGCGGCGCGGCGACCGCCCTGGCGTCCTCACTCACGGGCGGGCCGTCGGTGGCGCTGGAACCGTCCGCCGCTCTCGACCCGTCGGGGTCGTTGGAGCCGTCGGCGACGAACGGCGCTCGACCCCGTCGGCACCGCGCCGTTTCCCGGCCAGCGGGACCGCCGGCGCCGATCGAATGATCGAGCCGGTCGCGGTGGGTCGCCCCATCGCCGCGTCGACGCCGTCGTCCGCCATCGCCGTCGCCTAGCCAGGCTTGCGCGTGGCGGCCCGCGCCGCTTCGTTTTGCCAGCGGAGCGGGCGGTGCCGTAGTCTAGGCATCGGCCCATCGCGTGGTGGGCCGTTATTGCGTGCGCTCGTGCGGTGGGTCTCGTTCATCGGTGCGGGGGCGCAGTCCTCGAGTTTGGATCAGGAGTGGTCACGATGTACGCCATCGTCGCAAGCGGCGGCAAGCAGTACAAGGTTGCCGCCGGCGATTTCGTGACGGTGGAGAAGCTGGACGCCGCTGCGGGGGATGAGGTCGCGCTGCCGGCGCTGCTGGTGGTGGACGACGGCGAGGTCACCCACGACGCGACTGAGCTGGCCAACGTGGTCGTCACCGCCGAGGTGGTGGCGCAGACCAAGGGACCGAAGATCAGCATCCACAAGTACAAGAACAAGACCGGTTACCACCGGCGGCTTGGCCACCGTCAGCAGCTGACCAAGCTGAGGGTCACCGATGTCGCCGAGTCCGCGAAGGCAGCGAAGTAATGGCACACAAGAAGGGCGCGTCCAGCTCCCGAAACGGTCGTGACTCCAACGCGCAGCGCCTCGGCGTCAAGCGGTTCGGCGGGCAGGCGGTGAACGCCGGTGAGATCCTGGTGCGCCAACGCGGCACCAAGTTCCACCCGGGAACCGGGGTCGGGCGCGGCGGCGATGACACGCTCTTCGCGCTGGTCGAGGGCCAGGTGGCCTTCGGCCATTCGCGTGGTCGCAAAACCGTGAGTGTCCACCCGGGCTGAGCGCCGGGCGAGCGCGCTCGCGAGCAAGACATCGCGCGAGGGCGGGTCCCGGGCAGCGCGCCCGGCACCCGCCCTCGGGTATTTGGCCGTCAGGGCGTGGCCCGGGCGCCGGGACCGATGAGGAGGCCCTGACTTCGTGGCGTCGTTTGTGGACCACGTTCTGTTGCATGTCGCCGCAGGCGACGGCGGGCACGGGGTCGCCTCCATCCATCGGGAGAAATTCAAGCCGCTTGGTGGCCCGGATGGCGGCAATGGCGGTCGCGGCGGCGATGTCGTGCTCGTCGTGGACCCCGGGGTGCACACCCTGCTCGATTTTCACTTTCATCCGCACCAGCGCGCCGGCAATGGCAAACAAGGCGCGGGGAGCCACCGCAACGGGGCCGATGGCGTCGACCTGGAGCTGCGCGTGCCGGACGGGACGGTGGTGCTGGGCGACGACACGGTGCTCGCGGACCTGACCGGCGCGGGCACCCGGTTCGTCGCGGCCCGGGGCGGGCGCGGGGGGCTCGGTAACGCGGCGCTGGCCTCCACCCGGCGCAAGGCCCCCGGGTTCGCGCTGCGCGGCGAGCCGGGCGAGGCGCGGGACGTGGCGCTGGAGCTCAAGAGTGTCGCTGACGTGGGCCTGGTCGGGTTCCCGTCGGCGGGCAAGTCCTCGCTGATCGCGGCGCTGTCCGCCGCTCGCCCCAAGATCGCGGACTATCCGTTCACCACGCTGACCCCGAATCTAGGCGTGGTGGCCGCCGGTGCGACCACCTTCACCGTCGCGGACGTGCCCGGGCTGATCCCGGGCGCCGCCGCGGGCAAGGGCCTGGGGCTGGACTTCCTGCGCCATGTCGAGCGCTGCGCGGTGCTGGCGCACGTGCTGGATTGCGCGACGGCGGAACCCGGCCGCGACCCGATCAGCGATTTCGACGCCATCGAGGCCGAGCTCGCGCAGTACTGCGGGACGCTGAGCGAGCTGGCGGACAAGCCGCGACTGGTCGTGCTGAACAAGTTGGACATCCCGGAGGCGGCCGAGTTGGCGGCGCTGGTCCGTCCCGAACTGGTCGCCCGCGGGCTGGCTGTGCACGAGGTGTCAGCGGTCTCCCGCGCCGGGTTGCGGGAGTTGTCGTTCGCGCTCGCCCAAGCCGTGGCGACCGACCGCGCGGCGCGCCCGGCGCCCGCGCCCGCCCGGGTGGTGCTGCGCCCGCACCCGATCGGCGAGGCGGGGTTCACCGTCACGCGCGTGGGCGCGGAGTTCGTGGTGCGCGGCGCCAAACCCGAGCGCTGGGTCCGCCAGACCGACTTCGACAACGACGAGGCGGTGGGCTACCTCGCCGACCGATTGGCCCGACTGGGGGTGGAGGAGGAGCTCACCCGCCAGGGCGCGGAACCAGGCGCGACGGTGACGATCGGCGAGATGACCTTCGATTTCGCGCCCGCGGCAGGCGCGGAGTTCGTCGCCGGCCGGCGCGGCGCCGACGAGCGGTTGGCGCAACGGCGCCGCGCTCGGGCGGAGGATCGGCTCGCCGCCAAGAAGGCCCGCCGCGCGCGGCCCGACGAGGAAGTCACCGGCGCGGTCGCGGCCGACGTCGACCATGACGACGCGGCGGCCACTACTGTGGGACTTTCATCAACGCCGGTCACACGGCGTTGAGCCACCCCGTCGATCGAGAGAGGTGCGCAGTGCGACTCACAGTGATCAGAGGCGTCTTGGCCGTTCTGGCCGCCGTCGCGGTGGTGGGCGGCGCGGTCTCATGCAGCTCCGTGGTGGACGGGGCGGGCCATGTCAACCCGGCCGCGAGCCCGGTCGCCACGGCGCCGGTCAGCTCCGCCCCGGCGACCAGTGATGTGCCGGTGACCACCGACGCGCCAGTGACCAGTGATGTGCCGGTGACCAGCGACGCGCCAGTGAGCAGTTCCGCGCCGGTGACCAGCGCGCCGCCGACCCCGGTGTCGACCAGCGCCACCGCGTCGTCCACGTCCAGCGGCCGCGACCAGTCCGCGAAGTACCTGCCACTGCTCAGAGCGATGGACAACATCGCCGACGATCCGCCCGTCGGGGTGACGCACTACAACGGGTCGGGCGACGTGGACCCGAAAGGCCGATTCGTGGTCGACATGCGCTCCGGGGGGAACACGTTTTGCGCGTCGGACAGCAAAGCCAAAGTGTCCGTCGGTGTCGCGCCCGGCACCGGCCAGCAGTACGTGTTCACCGTCTACACCGCGGCCAATTGCGCGCACGCGTTGGGCGCGATAACCGTCAGCGCCAGCGGTGATGTCACCTACAGCAACAACGATCCGACGCTGCCAGCGGTCGCGGGTGAGATCGGCCTTATCGGCAGCTGAGCGGTCGCGCGGCGACGCGACGCCCGCGCCACCGCGCGCGTGCCGCCGCGCGGGTCGCGCCAGCTAACCTCACTTGCCATGACGCCAGCACGCCGGATCGGAATCATGGGCGGCACCTTCGACCCGATCCACCACGGGCACTTGGTCGCCGCCAGCGAGGTCGCGCACCGGTTCGCGCTCGATGAGGTGATCTTCGTGCCGACCGGCGCGCCGTGGCAGAAGTCCGAGCGCGTGGTCAGCCCGGCCGAGCACCGGTACCTGATGACGGTGATCGCCACCGCGTCCAACCCGCGGTTCTGGGTCAGTCGGGTGGACATCGACCGGCCGGGGCCCACCTACACGATCGACACGATCCGCGACATCGCCGCGCTGCGCCCGGGCGCGAAGCTGTACTTCATCACCGGCGCCGACGCGTTGGCCCAGATTCTGTCGTGGAAGGACGCGGCGGCGGCGATGCGGCTGGCGCGGTTCGTCGGGGTGACCCGGCCCGGCTATGAGTTGTCCGCCGAGCACCTGCCGGCGGACACGGTGACGCTGGTGGATGTGCCGGCCATGGCGATCTCGTCCAGCGCCTGCCGGGGACGGGTGCGTGACGGCCAACCGATCTGGTACCTCGTCCCGGACGGGGTGGTGCAGTACATCGCGAAACATCGGCTCTACCGGCCCGACCACTCACCGCGCGTCGTCGGTTGAGCCGCTAGGGCCGCGCGATCGAATAAACTCGTCACTATGAGCCCCCTGATCTTTGTCGGCGCCGATCGCAAGGCGCGCTCGCGGCCATTGGTTGGGGCCCGCGCCGCGGGCGGGTGGCGGTGAGCGCCACCGACGCCGCGCGCGAGCTGGCTTTGCTCGCGGCGGACGCGGCGGCGGACAAGCTCGGGCGCGACATCGTCGCGATCGACGTGAGCGAGCGGTTGGCGCTCACCGATGTGTTCGTGATCGTCACCGGCAACAACGAGCGCCAGGTCGACGCGATCGTCGACAACGTCGAGGAGAAGCTGCGCGACGCCGGGGCCAAGCCGTTGCGCCGCGAGGGCCGGCGGGGCGGTCGATGGGTGCTGCTGGATTTCGCCGACATCGTGGTGCATGTCCAGCACGCCGAGGAACGGGTGTTCTACCAGTTGGACCGGTTGTGGCGGGACTGCCCGGCGATTGCGCTGCCCGCGCCGGTTCGCTAGCTCACATTTGTTAAGTCAGCCTGGATGCTGTTCCGATGGGCGGAATATCCTGCGCTATGGTGCCCCCGCGTCCGGTGGCGACGGACGGCGGGCGCGGGGCGAGCACCTTGGTCATCCGCATCGGCGCGGGGCGCCCCAACTAAACTTCGGCACCGTGACCAGCGCTGCCCGCACCGAAGACGTCCCCCCGTTTCGCTACACCGCCGCGTTGGCCGACCAGATCGAGCTGGCGTGGCAGGACCGCTGGGAGGCGGACGGGACATTCAACGCGCCGAACCCGATCGGCCCGTTGTCCGATGGTTTCGCCGCCGTCGCCGACCGCGACCACCTGGTCGTCATGGACATGTTCCCCTACCCGTCCGGGGACGGCCTGCACGTCGGACACCCGCTGGGCTACATCGGCACCGACGTGTACGCGCGCTACATGCGCATGAGCGGCAAGAATGTGCTGCACACGATGGGTTTCGACGCGTTCGGCCTGCCCGCCGAGCAGTACGCGGTGACCACCGGGCAGCATCCGGCCACGACCACCTATTCGCGCATCGAGATATTCACCAAGCAGCTGCGCCGGATGGGGCTGGGCCACGACCGGCGGCGCTCGTTCGCCACCACCGACCCGGCCTACTACCGCTGGACACAATGGATCTTCCTTCAGCTGTTCAACTCTTGGTACGACCCCGACGCTGATCGGGCGCGGCCCATCGCCGAGCTGATCGCCGAGTACGCCTCCGGCGCGCGCGCCGCCGGCCGCCCGTGGGGACAGCTGTCGGACCGCGAGCGGCGAGCGCTCGTCGATTCGCACCGGTTGGCCTATCGCGCCGAGGCGACCGTGAACTGGTGCCCGGGCCTGGGCACGGTGCTCGCCAACGAGGAGGTGACCGCCGAGGGCCGCAGCGAACGCGGCAACTTCCCGGTGTTCCGCCGCCCGCTGGCGCAGTGGATGCTGCGCATCACCGCGTACGCCGAGCGGCTGCTGGACGACCTGGAACTCATTGACTGGCCGGAGAAAGTGCGCACCATGCAGCGCAACTGGATCGGCAAGTCGGTCGGCGCGCACGTCCAGTTCCGCTGCGCCAACCCGGCCGGAAACGCCGAGCGCGCGATCGAGGTGTTCACCACTCGGCCGGACACCTTGTTCGGCGCGACCTACGTGGTGCTGGCCCCCGAGCACCCGTTCGTGGAGGAATTGACCGCGCCCGCCTGGCCCGATAGCACCCGCCCGGCGTGGACCGGCGGCTTCGCCACCCCGGCCGAGGCGGTGGCGTCCTACCGCGCGCAGGCCGCCGCCAAGCCGGAGCTGGACCGCGGCAAGGAGAAGACCGGGGTGTTCACCGGTGCGTTCGCCACCAACCCGGTCAACGGCGCGCCACTGCCGGTGTTCATCGCCGACTACGTGCTGATGGGCTACGGCACCGGGGCGATCATGGCGGTGCCCGGGGAGGACGAGCGGGACTGGGACTTCGCCGAGGTCTACGACTTGCCCATAATCCGCACCGTGCGGCCGCCGGAAGGGTTCGACGGCAAGGCGTACACCGGGGACGGGCCGTCGATCAATTCCGAGTTCCTGGACGGACTGGATATCGCCGAGGCCAAGGCGCGCATCATTTCCTGGCTTGAGGAGCGCGGTGCCGGCCAGGGGGCGACCACCTATCGGCTGCGCGACTGGCTGTTCTCCCGGCAGCGCTATTGGGGCGAGCCGTTCCCGATCGTCTACGACGAGACGGACCTGCCGATCGCGCTGCCGGAGTCGATGCTGCCGCTCCAGCTGCCCGACACCAACGATTTCTCGCCGAAATCGTTCGACCCGGACGACGCCGACTCGATCCCGGAGCCGCCCTTGGGCCGACTGGACGACTGGGTGAACGTCACCTTGGATTTGGGGGACGGCCCGAAGCGGTATCGGCGCGAGGTGAACACCATGCCGAACTGGGCCGGCTCGTGCTGGTACGAGTTGCGCTACCTCGATCCCACCGATGGGGAGCGCCTGGTGGATCCGGCCCTGGAGCGGTATTGGATGGGGCCGCGCCCGGGACATCCGGTGGGTGGGGTGGATCTGTACGTCGGCGGGGTGGAGCACGCGGTGCTGCACCTGCTGTACGCGCGGTTCTGGCACAAGGTGCTCCACGACCTGGGCCATGTCGCCAGCCGCGAGCCGTTCCACCGACTGGTCAACCAGGGCTACGTGCAGGCGTACGCGTTCACCGACGCGCGCGGGTCGTATGTGCCGGCCGCCGAGGTGGTGGCCGAGCCCGACGGCGGGTTCTCCTGGCAGGGCCAGCCGGTCGACCGCGAGTACGGCAAGATGGGCAAATCCCTACGAAACGTCACCACGCCCGACGAGATGTACGCCAAGTATGGGGCCGACACCCTGCGGTTGTTCGAGATGTTCACCGGCCCGCTGGAGCAAGACCGTCCCTGGGACACCCAGGCCGTGGTGGGCTCCTACCGGTTGCTGCAGCGGATCTGGCGCACCGCGATCGATGAGTGGACCGGGGTCGCGCACGTCGCCGACGCCCCGGCGCCCGACGAGTTGAACCGGTTGCTGCACAAGACGATCCACGCGGTGCGCGAGGGCTTCGAGTCGTTGCGGTTCAACACCTCGGTGGCGCGCATCACCGAGCTGAACAACGCGCTCACCCAGGCCTACCCGCGCGGCGGCGTGCCCCGGGCGCTCGCCGAGCCGCTGGTGCTGATGCTCGCGCCGTTGGCGCCGCACATCGCCGAGGAGCTGTGGTCCCGGCTGGGGCACGAGCGCTCCCTCGCTTGGCAGGCCTTCCCCGTGGCCGACCCCGCGCTGC
>WQZC01000053.1 GCA_009780925.1 Actinomycetes bacterium
CAAGCCTGCCTGGGCGGGCACGGGGCTGCGTAGCCGTAGCATCGTGGTCCGGACCGCCACGCCAGCCTGCCTGGGCGGGCACGGGGCTGCGACCGGCGCGCGGAACCCGGTGCCGATATTCGGTTGCCAGCTGGCCCGCGCCGGATTATGGTGTTCCGGAAGGATCAACCAGGGACGCGCCAACGAGGGAGGTGACCGCGATGCGCGACATGTCATACGCCGCCGATCGTTGGACGCCTGGTGGCGCGCTCGGCGCGCAGGCGGGCGCACCGTAGGGAGCTTCGCTGGCATATGTCAGCGTTTAGGCAGTTCGAGTAGGCTGCGGCTCCCGGCGGGAGCCGCAGCCTTTGTGTTGTAACGCCGAATCATCCGATATTGCCAACGAGCGGCCACGGGCGCAGATCAGCCTCGGTTGGGCCACCAAACTCCGTGAGACTTGCGCGAAACTCCCTGGCTTTCCGCCCGGACGCCCACGATCCCGCGCTTCCGAAACCCCGGGATTGGTGTTTCGCATCACGACGGCCGGGCCAGAACTGCGCGGGCACGCCGGCGACAGGGTGCCGGCCGCAGGGCGCCGGCGACAGAACACCAGCCACAGAACTCGTTCAGAACACATTGATGAATAGAAAGAAGCTGACCCCGACGTGTTGTCCAATCGCGTGGGCGGCTCCCAGCTGCTCGATCCGGGCGCACCGACCGGGTTCGATCCGCTCTTGAGCCGCCAACCGGCAGGGCTGCCCTGCCAAGTGAATGACGCGGACCTTTGGTTCGCGGACCTGCCCGCCGAACTAGAACTCGCCAAGGGGCACTGCCAGGCGTGTCCGGCGCGACCCGGCTGCCTGGACGGGGCGCTTCGCCGCCGTGAGCCGTGGGGCGTGTGGGGCGGAGAGTTGTTCGAGCGTGGCCGGGTCGTCGGCCGCAAGCGGCTGCGTGGACGGCCCCGCAAGACCGAACCGGTCATCGGGTGACCGGGATCGTCCGCCGGGGCCGCCATCTGCGGGTGGCGGCCCCGGCCCACCGCCGACGGCCGATCCTGGCCGTCCAGCGGGCCACCGATCACGGCCGATGCTGGCCGTCCAGTGGGCCACCGATCACGGGTCGCCCCGGCCCGGACGCTGGGTGGCCGGCTCGCCCAGCGGGTCGGCCAGCGGGTCGGCCGCCCGGGGCGGTCTTCACCACTGCGCCGGGCGAGCGCGTCAGCACCGCGACCGGCGTGCACTAGCCTCAGATGCGCCACCACCGCCCACCGCTCAGTCCGATCGCCTGGCCCGACCGCCGGCGTCGGGGGAGCCTTGATCAGGGGAGGAGCACCGGCAGGGTGCATCCCAGCCTTGAGTACGCGCTCGTCTGCCTAGTGGCGGCTGGGGCCTGCTTCTTGCTCACTCCGATCGCCCGGGTGGTCGCGGTCAAGGTGGGCGCGGTGGCCAAGCCCCGGGACCGGGATGTGCACACCGAGGTGCGGCCGCGGATGGGAGGCGTGGCCATCTGCGCGGGGTTCGCGGTGGCCATCGGATTGGCCCGGGAGATGCCGACGCTGCGCACCGCGTTCGGCTCGGGCCCGAACTTCGCCTGGATCGTGGCCGCCGCCATCGGATTGTGCGCGCTGGGCGTGGTCGACGACCGCTTCAATCTTGACGCGCCGACCAAGCTCGCGGGCCAGGTCACCGCCGCCGGCGTCATGGTTATCAAGGGCGGGGTGCAGATGGCGTTCGTGCATGTGCCAGGGATGGGGACGATCAGCCTCGGGGCGGACCTGGGCGTGCCGTTGACAATCTTGCTCACCGTTGTCTTGATCAACGCGCTCAACTTCATCGACGGGCTCGATGGCCTGGCCGCCGGCATGTCGGTCATCTCGTCGGCCGCGTTCTTTGTGTTCTGCTACCACCTGGCCACCGTCGGGATCACCGACGTGTGGGCCGCGCCCACCTTGATGACCGCCGCCTTGGGCGGCGCGTGCTTGGGTTTCCTGCCGCACAATTTCTGGCCCGCCAAGGTTTTCATGGGCGACTCCGGCTCGATGGTCATCGGATTGCTGCTGGCCGCGGCGGCCACCACCACCACCACTTCGCTCAACCCCGAGTCGCTGGGCATGACCGGCTCGTTCGCACTGCTGCTGCCGCTGCTCATCCCGCTGGCGGTGATGGCGGTGCCGTTCGTGGACTTCGCGCTGGCAGTGGTGCGCCGGATGTCCCGGCTCCAGTCACCGTTCGCCGCCGATAAAGATCATCTACACCACATGCTGCTGCGGATGGGGCACAGCCACCGGCGCACGGTGCTGTTGCTCTATTACTGGTCGGTGCTGTTGTCCTTCGCCGGGGTTGCCGTTGGCATCTCCACCAAAGCGTGGCCGGTTGAGGTGGCGGTGGGCGCACTGGTCATCGTAGGGGTGCTGCTGCTGGCTGAGCCGCGCCTGCGGCGCGGACGGCGACCAAGGCGCGATCGGGCGGCGCGCGACGAGCCGAGGCCGCCGCTCGAACCAGCCGCGGCGCGCCGGGTGGAACCAGACGACGCCCGGCTGTGGGAATCGGCCGAAACGAGCCACTGGCAAGCGGCTGCGGATCACTGCGGGGCGGTCGTGCGCAAGGCGACGGAGTCAGCAACGCCAACCAAGCCAAACAAGCCAACTAACCCAAACAAGCCAACCAAGCCAACCAAGCCGTCCGAGTGGTCGGAGCCGGCCGGCTCGGGGGAGCACCGCATGGGATCGGGTAGGTGAGCCGATGCATTTCGTCCTTAGTTTCCTGGCTGGCTTGGTGATCGCCGGCGGGTTCTTCGTGGGCAGTGTGGTGCTGGTGCGCAGGGCCGGCAAGGTCTCGCCGGCGTTGGGCTTCGTGGTCGCCGCGCTGACCTACACCGTGCTGATAGTGGGCTTCGCCGTCGTGCTCGCGGTGGCCAGCGCCGCAGTTCTGAGCAAATGGGGCTTCGCGGGCGGATTGTGCATAGCAGCCGTTATGTGGATAATTATGCAGATTTATGCCGCGCGACCCGGTGCCAAGCAGTGACGGTCGGAACTGTTAGAGTGCTCAAGACGATGAACAAACAACCATCGTCAGATCGTCTTCCCCAAGGCGGCGGTGATCCGTGGAGCGCGCTCGGCTATCTGATAGCTGGGGTAGCGTTTTATGGGTTGATCGGTTGGGGGCTCGGCGTCTGGTTGCACGCCAGCTACCTGGCAGCGGTGGGGATTGTCGTCGGCGCCGGCCTCGGGCTCTACCTCGTGGTCAAAGGGCTGCCCAAAGCCCCGCCCGCGGCCAGCGATCAACGCAAGCATGGACCAGCTCCGAGCGCCGACGGCGAACCCGTTGGCCCGATCGACGATAACCGAGGAGACGCCGAGTGAGTGGTGCCAGTGGGGTAGGCCACATCCTCGCCGCGGGGCCGGGTTTCAATGCGCCCGGACCCAGTGACTTCCGGCTGCCGGGCTTTTTCCACAGCGACAGCATCCTGGCGACCAAGTCCTCGCTGCTGCTGGTGCTCGCCGCGCTCATGGTGGTGGTGCTGTTCGTGGCCTCATCCCGCCGGCGCGCGGTGGTGCCGTCGCGGCTGCAGTACGCCGGGGAGTCGGCCTACTCCTTCGTCCGCAACGACATCGCCCGCGACATCATTGGCGAGCGCGACTTCATCAAGTACGTGCCGCTGCTGGTGTCGCTGTTCTTCTTCATCCTGGTGGCCAACCTGTTCGGGCTGGTGCCGGTGCTGCAGTTCCCGGCGTTCTCCCGGGCCAGCTTCGCCTACGCCATGGCGGCGATGGTGTGGCTGATCTACAACGGGATCGGCATCCGGCGCAAGGGCTTGGGCAAGTACGCCAAGGACACCATGGTGCCGAGCGGCGTGCCCAAGCTGATGCTGGTCCTGCTGATTCCGCTGGAGTTCCTGTCCAACATCATCGTCCGGCCGATCACGCTGTCGCTGCGGTTGTTCGCCAACATGTTCGCCGGGCACCTGCTGCTGCTGCTGTTCGCCAGCGGCGCGGACTACCTGCTCATAACAGCGACCGGGCCGCTGGTCAAACCGGCCGGAGTCCTGTCATTCGCTCTTGGCATCTTTGTCGGGTTCCTTGAGTTCATCGTCGAGGTCTTGCAGGCGTACGTCTTCACCCTGCTGACGGCCACCTACATATCCGGCGCGCTGGCCGCGGAGCACTGAGCCGACTGTGACCACGCACTTCTTGCCCTGTCTGTTCGGTGCTATCGCCGATCAGCTCAACCCGAAAGGAACAACGTCAAATGGTTGGCGCCCTAAGCACGGTTAGCCTCGCGGCTGGTTCCACAGCCGCCGCCGGCTCGCTCAATATGATCGGCTACGGCCTGGCGGCGATCGGCCCCGGCATCGGCATCGGGTTGATCTTCGCGGCGTTCATCAACGGCACCGCGCGCCAGCCGGAGATGCAGAGCCGGCTGCAGACGATCGCCATCTTGGGCTTCGCGCTCGCTGAGGCGCTGGCCATCATCGGTATCGCGCTGGCCTTCGTCATCAAGTAGGTAGCGCAGCCTTGAGGAACGGGGACGCACTATGACGGCGATCGGCTACCTAGCGTCGAGCGAACCGAACCCGCTCGGCATCACTTGGGCCGAGCTGATTCTGGTCCTGGTCGTCTTCGGCCTGCTGTTCTGGATCATCGCCAAGTTCGTCGGCCCGCGCTTCGAGCAGACGTTCAAGGCCCGCCGGGACGCGATCGAAGGCGGCATCGAACGGGCCGAGGCCGCGCAGCGCGACGCCCAGGCGGCGCTGGAGGGCTACCAGCGGCAGCTGGCCGACGCGCGCGGCGAGGCCGCGCAGATCCGTGAGGCGGCACGAGCCGAGGCGCAACAAATCGTCGAGGAGGTGCGCGCGCAAGCGCAAGCCGAGGCGGGGCGGATCGTGGCCCGCGGCGAGGAGCAGTTGAGCTCGCAACGGGCCCAGGTGGTGCGCGAGCTGCGCACCGAGATCGGCTCGCTCGCGGTGCGCCTGGCCGAGCGCGTGGTCGGTGAGCGGCTCGCCGATGAGGCCGGGGTGTGGGCCACCGTGGACGCGTTCCTGGCCGACTTGGAGAGCCAGCAGAGCGCGGGCAGCACGCCGTGACGCGAGCGGCGGGCCAGGCGGCGCTGGAGCAGCTGCGCCGGCAATGCGACGGCGCCGGGCTGACCGCCGGTGAGCTGGACCAGCTGGGCGAGGAGCTGTACGGGATCGCCGAAGTGCTGCTGGGCCGCCCCCGGCTGCGACGGCTGCTGGCCAACCCGGCCACCGATGACTCGGCTCGCGCGGCAGTGCTCACGGGCCTGTTGCGCGGGCGGGTCAGCGCGCCCGCCGTGGCGCTGGCCGAGCTCGCGGTGACGCTGCACTGGACGAGCCCCTGGGGGTTGGTGGACGCGCTGGAGGCGACCGGCGACCACGCCTTGCTGGCGGCGGCCGACGCCGACGGCTCGCTGGATCGGGTGGAGGACGAGCTGTTCCAGTTCGGGCGCATCCTCGACCCGCAGTCGCAGCTGACCGGGCTGTTCGATGAGGCGTCGGTGCCGGCCGAGCAACGGGTGCGGTTGCTGCGCCAGCTGCTGGACGGCAAGGTCGGCGCGGTCACCTTGCGCCTGCTCGAGCACGCCGTGGCCAGCGAGCGGCGGCGCGGCCTGGTGGCGGCCATCAACGCGCTGCTGGAGACTTCCGCGCGGCGGCGGTCGCGCTCGATCGCCCGGGTGGTCTCGGCGGCGCCGCTGACCGCCGCCCAGGCGGCGCGCCTGGAGGCGGCGCTGGAGCGGATCTACGGACAATCGGTGAGCCTGCGCCAAGAGGTCGAGCCGGCGGTTCGCGGCGGCCTGGTGGTGCGCATCGGCGACGAGGTCATCGACGGCTCGGTCGCGGCGCGATTCGCCGCCGTCCGCCAAGCCTTGGCGGGCACGCGATGAGCCGGCACGGCGCGGGACGGCCCGGCGCGCGGCGCGCCGCGGCCCCAGCCGGCGCGGCCCCAGCCGGCGTCGCGCCGGGCCTGGCGCCGGGTGCCGCGGTGGGCGGCCCAGCGGGCGCCGCAGTGGGCATTTCAGTTGTAAGCACAGTGATAGACGGGATGAGCTGATGGCAGAGCTGACCATCTCCGCGGCGGAGATCCGCGGCGCGATCGAGGATTACGTCGCCTCCTACAACCCTGCGGCGTCGCGCGAGGAGATCGGCGTGGTCGCCGAGACCGGCGACGGCATCGCCCGGGTGGAGGGGCTGCCCGGCGCGATGGCCAATGAGCTGCTGGAGTGCACCGGCGGCACGCTGGGCATCGCGCTCAACCTGGACGTGCGGGAGATCGGCGTGGTCATCCTCGGCGACGCCTCGCGCATCGAGGAGGGCCAGCAGGTCCGGCGCACCGGGGAGATCCTGTCCGTGCCGGTCGGCGACGGCTACCTCGGCCGGGTCGTCGACGCGCTCGGCAAACCGATCGATGGGCTCGGCGAGATCCCCGCCGAGGGCCGGCGCGCGTTGGAGCTGCAAGCGCCCACGGTGGTGCAGCGCCAGGACGTCAAGGAGCCGCTGCTCACCGGCATCAAGGCCATCGACGCGATGACCGCGATCGGGCGCGGCCAGCGGCAGCTGATCATCGGTGACCGGCAGACCGGCAAGACCACCGTCTGCCTGGACGCGATCATCAATCAGCGGGACAACTGGAAGACCGGCGACCCGCAGCAGCAGGTGCGTTGCATCTACGTGGCGATCGGGCAGAAGGGCTCCACCATCGCCGCCGCCCGGCAGACCCTGGAGCAGGCCGGCGCGATGGAGTACACGGTGATCGTCGCCGCGCCCGCGTCGGACTCGGCGGGCCTGAAGTACATCGCCCCGTACACCGGCTCGGCCATCGGCCAGCACTGGATGTACGCCGGCAAGCACGTGCTGATCGTCTTCGACGACCTGTCCAAGCAGGCCGAGGCGTACCGCGCGGTGTCGCTGCTGCTGCGCCGCCCGCCGGGCCGCGAGGCCTACCCCGGCGACGTGTTCTACCTGCACTCACGCCTGCTGGAGCGCTGCGCGAAGCTGTCCGACGAGCTGGGCGGCGGCTCGATGACCGGCCTGCCGATCATCGAGACCAAGGGCAACGACGTGTCGGCGTACATCCCGACCAACGTCATCTCCATCACCGACGGGCAGTGCTTCCTGGAGACCGACCTGTTCAACGCCGGGGTGCGCCCGGCGGTCAACGTCGGCATCTCGGTGTCCCGGGTCGGCGGCGCGGCGCAGCCCAAGGCGATGAAGCAGGTCGCCGGGCGGTTGCGGGTGGATCTGGCGCAGTACCGCGAGCTGGAGGCGTTCGCCGCGTTCGGCTCGGACCTGGACAAGGCCAGCCAGGCCCAGCTGCGCCGCGGCGCGCGCCTGGTCGAGGTGCTCAAGCAACCGGCGTCCTCGCCGTTCCCCACCGAGCGCGAGGTGATCGCGGTCTGGGCCGGCACCTCCGGGCAGCTGGACGACTTGGAGACCCACCAGGTGCATCCGTTCGAGGCCGAGCTGTTCAGCTACATCGCGCACAATCACAGCGAGATCCTGGCCACCATCGCCACCGGGGCGGCCCTGGACGAGCACACCGAGAACACGCTCAAGGCGGCGGTCGCCGAGGTCAAGGCGCAGTTCCGCGCCGAGGCCGCCTCGGCTGGCGCGCCGGCGGCGGCGCCGGCCAGCGCCGAGTCCGGCCCGGAGGGCGCGGCCTAAGCCATGGGCGCCGAACTGCGGGTCTACCGGCGACGGATCCGGTCGGTCCAGTCGACCAAGAAGATCACCAAGGCGATGGAGCTGATCGCCGCCTCGCGCATCGCCAAGGCGCAGGCGCGCATCGACGCGGCCCGTCCGTACGCCGAGGAGCTGACCCGGGCGCTGGTCGCGCTCGGCCGCAACGCCTCGATCCGCCATCCCTTGCTGACCGGGGTGGAGCGGCCGCGCCGCGCCGGGGTGCTATTGGTGACCAGCGACCGCGGCCTGGCCGGCGGCTACAACGCCAACGCGATCAAGGCGGCCAACCGGCTGTGCGAGCGCCTGTCCGCCGAGGGCAAGGCGCCGGTGCGCTACGTGGTGGGCCGCAAGGGCGTCGCGTACTACCGGTTCCGGCGGGTGCCGCTGGCCGGCCAGTGGACCGGCTTCTCCGAGCAGCCCAGCTTCGTGGACGCGCGGGCCGCGACCGAACTGGTGCTGGGGGCGCTGTCGGCCACCAGTGCCGGGGAGCACCGGGGCGAGGCGGGCATCGATGAGCTGCACTTGGTGTTCACCAGCTCGCGCACGGCGCTGCACCAGGTGCCGGGGGAGCTGCTCATCGCCCCGGTGGGCGACCTGGCCGCGGACCCGGGGGCCGGCGCGACGGCCGCGCCCGGAGGCGCGACGCCAGCCCCCGCCGGCGCCACCGCCGCGCCCGGAGCGGCTGATGGGCCGGGCGAGGCGGGCGCCGCCGGGTCCGGACCGCAGCCGGCGTATGAGTTCGAGCCCGAGGCCGAGCAGCTGCTGGGCACCCTGCTGCCGCGCTACATCAGCGCGCGGATCTTCTCCGCGCTGCTGGACTCGGCGCTGGCCGAGTCGGCGTCGCGGCGGAACGCCATGCGGTCCGCCTCCGACAACGCCGAAGAGCTCATCAAGACCTACACCCGTCTGGCGAACGAGGCCCGCCAAGCGGAGATCACCCAGGAAATCAGCGAGATCATCGGCGGCACCGACGCACTCGCCGCCGCGTCCGGGAGCGAGTGACGATGAGCGGGAGCACGGCGCGGTTCGCGCCAGCGCGTAACGCCAGCGCGAAGAGCGAAGGAGAACCAGCATGACGGTTGCCGACGAGATCGTCACCGCCGAGGAGCACACCACCGGCATCGGTCTGGTGGCCCGGGTCATCGGCCCGGTCGTGGACGTGGAGTTCGGGCGCAGCTCGATCCCGGCGCTGTTCAACGCGCTGCACGTGCCCATCGCGGCGGGTGACGGCGAGGGCGAGCAGGGGCGGACGCTGACCCTGGAGGTCGCCCAGCACACCGGCAGCGACATGGTGCGCTGCATCTCCATGCAGCCCACCGACGGGCTGGTGCGCGGCGCGCCGGTCACCGACACCGGCGGGCCGATCAGCGTGCCGGTGGGCGACGTCACCAAGGGGCACGTGTGGAACGCGCTCGGCGAGCCGCTCGACGTCCCGGCGTCCGCCCTGGAGATCAAGGAGCGCTGGCCGATCCACCGCGACCCGCCGCCGTTCGACCAGCTGGAGAGCAAGACCGAGATGTTCGAGACCGGCATCAAGGTCATCGACCTGCTCACCCCGTACGTGCGCGGCGGCAAGATCGGCCTGTTCGGCGGCGCGGGGGTGGGCAAGACGGTGCTCATCCAGGAGATGATCTTCCGGGTGGCCAAGGAGTTCGGCGGCGTGTCGGTGTTCGCCGGGGTCGGCGAGCGCACCCGCGAGGGCACCGGCCTGATCGTGGAGATGGCCGAGTCCGGGGTGCTCGCCGACACCGCGCTGGTGTTCGGCCAGATGGACGAGCCGCCGGGCACCCGGCTGCGGGTGGCCCTGTCCGCGCTGTCCATGGCCGAGTACTTCCGCGACGTGCAGGGCCAGGACGTGCTGCTGTTCATCGACAACATCTTCCGGTTCACCCAGGCCGGCTCGGAGGTCTCCACCCTGCTCGGCCGGATGCCGTCGGCGGCGGGCTACCAGCCGACCCTGGCCGACGAGATGGGCCAGCTGCAGGAGCGCATCACCTCCACCCGCGGCCACTCGATCACCTCCATGCAGGCCATCTACGTGCCCGCCGACGACATCACCGACCCGGCCCCGCACACCACCTTCGCCCACCTGGACGCGACCACCAACCTGTCCCGGCCGATCTCGGAGAAGGGCATCTACCCGGCGGTGGACCCGCTGGACTCGACCTCCCGGATCCTCGCCGCGCAGTACGTCGGCCAGGACCACTACGACGTGGCCAACCGCACCAAGCAGATCCTGCAGCGCTACAAGGAGCTGCAGGACATCATCGCCATCCTCGGCATCGACGAGCTGTCCGAGGAGGACAAGGTCATCGTCGGGCGGGCCCGGCGCATCGAGCGGTTCTTGTCGCAGAGCATGTTCGTGGCCAAGACGTTCACCGGCATGGACGGCACCTTCGTCCCGGTGCACGAGACCGTGGAGGCGTTCCGGCGGCTGTGCGAGGGCGAGTTCGACGAATACCCCGAGCAGGCGTTCTTCATGTGCGGCGGGCTGGAAGACCTGGAGCGCAAAGCCGCCGAGCTGCGGAGCGCGTGAGCCGATGGCCACCATGCACGTCGAGCTGGTCAGCGTCGAGCGGCCGCTGTGGTCCGGCGAGGCGGTCGCGGTGTACGCGCGCACCCCGGACGGCGAGATCGGCGTGCTGCCCCGGCACGCGCCGCTGCTGGCCGCGCTGGCGCCCGGCTGGACGGTGCGCATCCAGCCCGAGGGCGCGGCGCAGCTGACCTTCGCCGTGCACGGCGGCTTCCTGTCGGTGCGCGAGGACGGGGTGTCGGTGCTCGCGGAGATGGCCGAGGCCGCCGCCGATATCGACGCCGACCGCGCTCGGCGCGCGCTGGCCGAGTTGGGCGATGAGACCACCGACGAGGCCGTGGCGGCCCGGGAGCGCGCCTGGGCCAGGCTGCGGGCGGTCGGGGAAACCGTCTAGCGGCGTCGATCGGGAGCAGCGGTGCGAGAGGCGGCCGGGTGAAGATAGTCGACACGGTGGCGCTGGTGCTGCTGGCGCTATTCGTGATCGTGCTGGCCTCGGTCATCGCCCGCCAGCGGCAGATGCTGCGCAGCGCGGGCGGCATCCCGCTCGGGCTGCGGCGCGGCAACCGGTGGCTGTACGGGGTCGGCCGCTACGACGGAGCGGACCTGAAATGGTATTGGGCGATCGGCATCGGCACCCGGCCCAGCCTGGTGCTGCACCGGCGCGACATCGCCGTGCTCAGCCAGCGCCCGCCCACCGAGACCGAGCTGAAGTCGGTCCCGGTCACCGCCGTGATCGTCAAGTTGCGCGCCGGGTCGGATGAGTTGACCCTGGCGATGGCCGACGGCGCGTACACCGGGCTGGTCTCCTGGCTGGAAGCCTCCGCTCCTGCGGATGGCCCGGCCGCTGGCCCGCTCGCGCCACTCGGCCCGCCCGTGCCGTGACCACCCGGCACACCCGCGCCGTGACCACCCGTGCCGTGATGATCAAGCGGGGGCGCCAATAGTGTTGGCGCCCACGCTTGATCATGTCCCCTGTTTGTGGTGATCATGCGGTTCCGCCAACACTCTTGGCGGAACCGCATGATCATTGGCGGTGTTGGGGCCTCGGGGCCGGTCGCGGTGGCGTGCCCGGCGGTTCGGGTCGGGCGCGCGCCCATCGGGGGCTCGAGTGTCACGCCCGGCGGCTCGGCCCGGTGGCGTGCCCGGCGGTTCGGGTCGGGCGCGCGCCCATCGGGGGTCCGGTGTCACGCCCGGCGGCTCGGCGCGGCGGCTCGGGTCAGGCGCGTTGGACGGTTACCGCGCATTTGGCGGTTTTGCCGCCGTCGGTGGTGCGGACCGTGATTGTCACCTTGCCGGGTTTCTTGGCGGTGATCACGCCTTTGGCGTTGACCGTGGCCAGTTTCGGGTTGGAGGATGTCCAGCGGACCGTCTTGGTGGTGGCGTTGGTTGGCGCCACGGTCGCCTTGAGGGTGGTCTTCTTGCCGACCTTGATGGCCAGCGTCTTTTTGGACAGCTTCACCCCGGTGACCGCGCGGCGGACGGTGAGGACGCATTTGGCGGTCTTGGCGCCGTTGGCGGTGGTGACGGTGATCGTCGCCTTGCCTGGGGCTTTTCCGGTGACCACGCCAGTGGCGGAGACGGTGGCGACCTTGGTGTTGGACGATGTCCAGCGGACCGTCTTGTTGGACGCGTTGGACGGTGAGACCGTCGCTGCCAGCGTCAGCTTCTGCCCGATCTTCAACGCCGCGCTCGCGTGGTTCAACCGCACCCCGGAGGACAGGACCCCGGCCCCGGTGCCGGGCGGCCCGGACGGCTGGGAGACGGTGACCGTCCAGGTCGCCGCCGGGCTGCCGGACTGGCTGGTGAGGGTGACCACGCCGCTGCGCCCGGATGTGGCGTTGTTGGCTTGCGCGGTGATGGTGATGGTCGCGTTGCCGGTGCCGGACGTCGGCGACACGCTGACCCAGCTCGGGTTGGCGGTGACGCGCCAGGTGGTGTTCGCGGTCAACGGCGTGGAGGTCGAACCGGCCGAGGCCGAGGGCAGCGACCAGGACGAGATCCCCACCGCTAGCGAGGGAGCGATGGCGGCGCTCACCGTGTAGCTTCCGGTGCTGGAGGCGTAGCCAGCCACTTGCAGGTAGTAGACCTGTCCGGCCGTGAGCGCAACGGACATCTTGAACTGCAAGGAGCCGGCGCTGTCGTCGTCGTAACTGAGCTGGCTGATCCCGTTGGACAGGAACATCGTGCCGACGGAGTCGTTGAGCGGGTTGGTCGCCGGCTTGGACGCGGTGAACGTCCACACGCCGGTGGCCGTCGGGGTGATGCGGAACCAGTCCAGGTCCCCGGCGATCTCGATCTGCCCGCTGATTGGCGTCGCCAGGTTCGACCAGGCGCAGTACGACGAGGTGGACGAGCCGCAGTCATCGCTCACCCCGCCCGGCTGGGAGATGGCGACCGTCCAGCTGGCGGTCGGGCTGCCCGAGGTGGTGCTGAACGTGACGAAGCCGTTTCGCGGCGACCCGCTGGTGTTGGCCTGCGCGGTCAAGGTCACCGTCGCGTTGCCGGTCCCCGACGAAGGCGACACGCTCACCCAGCTCGGATTGGACGAGACCATCCAAGTCGTGTTCGCGGTCAGGGCGGTGGAGGTCGAACCGCCGGACGTGGCCGCCACCGACCAGGACGAGATGCTCAACGCCAGCGAGGGGGTGATGGTGGCGCTCACGGTGTAGTTTCCGGTGCTCGACGAGTAGCCGGCCACTTGCAGGTAGTACACCTGCCCGGCGGTCAGCGCCACGGATAGCTGGAACTGCAGGTCCCCGGCGCTGTCGTCGTCGCGGCCGAGCACAGTCGCCCCGTCGGACAGGAACATCGTGCCGACGGAGTCATTGAGCGGGTTGGTCGCCGGCTTGACGGCGGTGAACACCCAGAACCCGCTCACCGTCGGGGTGATGCGGAACCAGTCCAGGTCGCCGGGGACCTCGATCTGCCCGCTGATTGGCGTCGCCAGGTTCGACCAGGAGCAGTACGACGAGGTGGACGACCCGCAGTCATCGACGGCGCCCGCGCCCGGCTGGGTGACGGTGACCGTCCAGCTGGCGGTAGGGCTTCCCGACGATGTGCTGAAGGTGAACGTGCCGGTGCGCGCCGAGGCGCTGGTGTTGGCTTGCGCGCTCAGGGTGATGGTCGCGTTGCCGGTGCCCGACGACGG
>WQZC01000054.1 GCA_009780925.1 Actinomycetes bacterium
GAGCTGTCGGCCTTGTCCAGCCGGCATCCGCCGTCGCGGATTCAGGTTCGGGGGCCGTTTCATGTCCGCGCCTGGTTTCGCGCGTCCGGTCCCACGCGGATGGGCACCCGCCGCAGCGCCGCGTTCAGATGCGGTTGGTACTGGCCGGCGACGACGGCCCGCTCGGTGGCGTAGCACAGCGCCTCGTCAACGATCGCGTAGAGCCGCCGGCCGCCGGCCAGCGGCGCGGCCGTCGGCGCGGTGAGCACCGCGTCGGTGGCGATCTCCCAGCGCAGATGCTCGGCCCGGCCGACGAACGAGCAGGCCGCCCCCTCGATCGACACCAGCTGCGCTTCGATGTCGTAGGGCCCGGTCCCCGGGCGCCAGAACCCTGCCTCCCGGAACGCCGGCGCGCCGGCGCCGCCGCCCGCGTCGAGCAACCAGGCGCGGGCGCGGTAAGCGAGAAATCCCCGTCCGTCATGCCCGAAGGTGACCCGCTGACCGAACGAGAACTGTTCGCCGGTGCCGGCGTCGAGCCCGGCGCCGACGCCTTCCCAAACGCCGACCAGGGGCAACAGCGCCAGCAGCGCGTCATCGATGGGCGCGCCCATGCGCAGGTCGGTGGTGTCCGCTCCCCCCGGAGCCGACGGCCCCGTCACCGCGACCGCGCGAGGAGTTTGCGCAGCACGAGCAGCAGCCCGACCGCGATGGCCAGGACCACGATGACCAGCACGACGGTGTAGGCCGCATCCATGCTCGGCAGGATATCCGGCGCGCGTCCGGATCGACTCCCTCGCTCAGCTGCGCAGCGCCAGGCAGAGCAGGTAGGCCACCGGCACGGTCAAGCCGATGGCCAGCAGGGTTCCGTACCCCGACGCCAGCCAGCGCGCCGCGCGACCCGAACCGCCGCGCGGGGATCCCACGTCGGCACTGGCGTGCGCGGACACTTGGCCTGTCGGGCGGGCCGAGGCCTGGACACGGGCCGAAGCCTGGACAAACGCGGCGGCGACCGCGAGCAGCGCGGCCACCGCGCCGGTGCCGGCGCCGGCCAGGGCGGCGCGGGCCGGGGTGAACTCGAGCTCGCCACGAAGGATCAGGTAGCCGACCCCGGTGGCGGCCGCGATCGCGAGCACCAGCGCCAGCGCCCCGCGCGGCACCTCGGCGTCGAACCGCCACACCGGCGCCACCCAGTCGACCAGGTGGCCGACGAGTAGCGCCGCGCCACTGGCCGCGACCACCGCCAGCGCCATCCTCGGCCCGCCAACCTCGTGCCGCAACGCGATCAGGCCAGCCATACCGACCGTCGCCAGCACGCCCAGCGCGGTCCTCGCCAGCGCCTGAAGCAGACGCGCCCGCGGCGCGCCCCGGGCCAGCTGCAGCGCGAACAACACTGGCAGCACGAGCCCGAGCGCGGCCAGCAGCGGCCCGAGCTGCTGGCCCGGCCACCGCGCGGTCAGCGCGTCAGCGGCGGCAGCGGCCATCGCGCCCGCGACGAGCGCCCCCATTCGGCCTGGGACGCGCGTGCCGACAACCCAGGAGATGATCAACGCCAGCTGGCCGAGAGCCACCCCGAGCACGGTGAACACGGCGCTCTGCCAGGCGAGCAACCCGATTGCGGCGCCGGCGACCGCCGCGATCAGCGCCGACGGCAGATGACCGCCGGCGACGGCGCTTGCCGGCGACGGCGGCTCCGTGGTCGGTATCGGCTCCGACGGGGCGTCGTCGCGGGGCGCGCTCACATTCGCCATCGTCCCAGATCGCCGCACGAGCCAGGCCATCACCGGAGCCGGGCCATCACCGCGGCGGGCGCGACGCCAGCGCCGCCCGGACCCAACGGTCGATCCGCGCCATCAGCTCCGGCGTGGTCGCGGTCTCCGCGTGGCCCATGCCCGGCTCCAGCCAGAACTCGGCGTCGGGCGCGGCGGCGGCCAGCAGCCGGGCGTGCCGAGCCGGGAAGTACGGGTCCGCGTCGCCGTGCACGATCAGCAGCGGCGTCGGCGCGATCCGATCGACGACCTCGATCGGCGAGGCAGGCAACCCGGGCCATTCGCCACCCAGTCGGGTGCGCCCCCCGAGCCGGGTGGCCACCCGACCAGTGCGGGTCTCGGCCGCCCAGTGCACCAGGCGCATGGCCCTGGTGCCGCGCTCCCACCACAGCCCCGGCGAACTGACCGAGACCACCGCGTCGGCGTCCCCGCCCAGACCGGCGTGGCGCAGCACCACCGACCCGCCCATCGACCACCCGAGCACCGCGATCGGCACTGATTGACGCTCCCGAAGGCACGCGACGGCGGCAGCCAGATCAGCGGTCTCCAAGTCCCCCAGGGTGGACCGTCCCTCCGATGCGCCGTGGCCGCGAAAGTCGAACGCCAGCACGGACGCGCCGGTCGCGGTCAACGCGGCGATGATGGCCGCCATGCGGGCGGTGGTGTGCGATCCGGTGAAACCGTGCGCGAGCACGTACCCCACGGTGTCGCCCGGCCAGTACCGGCCGGCCAAGCGCACCCCGTCGCTGGTCTGAAGGCGCACGGCAGTCACCTTGCTATCGTGGCCGATGTCCGGGCGGCGCCGCCCACCGAGAGGGTGTTCGTGCATCTTTTGCTGATGACTGCCGCGGCGCAGCCGACCGCTGAGGTGCTGCCGGCGCTGGGGCTGCTCGCGCACAAGGTGACCGTGTTGCCGCTGGACGCGAGCGCGCTCATCGGCCAATCCAGCGGTGACGCGATGCTGCTGGACGCGCGGCGCGACCTCGCCGCGGCGCGCGCGCTGACCCGGGTGCTGGTCGCGGCCGAGTCGGTGATCCCGGTGCTGGGCGTGCTCACCGAGGGCGGCCTGGTCACCCTGTCGGCCGAATGGGCGGTGGACGACATCGTGCTGGACAGCGTCGGCCCGGCCGAGCTGGACGCCCGGCTGCGGCTTGCCGTGCAGCGGCGCGCGCGCCGCGCCGGAGCGCCCGACAAGAAGGTTTCGATCGGCGAGCTGAGCATTGATGAGGGCACCTACAGCGCCCGGTTGAGCGGGCGCCCGCTCGATCTGACCTACAAGGAGTTCGAGCTGCTGAAGTTCCTCGCCGCGCATCCCGGCCGAGTGTTCAGCCGCGCCCACCTAGTGCAGGAGGTCTGGGGCTACGACTACTTCGGCGGCACCCGCACCGTCGATGTGCATGTGCGGCGGTTGCGCGCCAAGCTCGGCGCGGAGCACGAGGGGCTGATCGGGACGGTGCGCAACGTCGGCTACAAATTCGTCCGCCCGATCGCGGCCGAGCCCGCCGGCGGTCCCCACGCGCGACTCACCACAGGGGACTCGGACACCGTCCAAGCCGCGATCCGCCCGATGAGCCGGTCATGAGCTCCGACGCGCGCCGGGCTGACACGAGTCGGGCCGCCGACCGCCCGCCGGGGGTCGTCGTGACCCGCGTTGAGCCGTTGACGGCTGACACGCGGGCGCGGGTGCGCGCGTTGGCCGCTGCCGTCGCCGAGCGCGTCGGCGCGCCGCCGCTGTCCGAGCAGACGTTGCTCGCCTTGGGCTCGGCCGACGTCGCCCACTGGGTCGCCACCGCCGACGGTGAGCTAGTGGGGTACGCCCAGCGCGCGGATGGCGTGGCGGAGGTCGCCGCTGACATTGTTGATGCCGGGGATGCCAGGGATGTCGTGGTGACCGCTGGTGCCGTGGTGGCCGCTGACGCCGGGCTTTCCGGGGATGCCGTGGTGGCCGACCTGCTGCGCGCCGCCGACGCGGACGCGGTCTGGGCGCACGGCCGGCGCAGCCCGGTAGCAGCCGTCGCCACCGCGCTCGGCTACCAGCGAGCCCGCGAGCTGTGGCAGTTGCGCCGTCCCGCGACCGCCGCGCCGAGCCTGATACCCAACCCGACCATCACGGACCGGAGCCCGGCGGCGCTCCCGGCACCCCTCCCATCCCCCGCTCCGGTCCCGCCTGCGGCACCGGACCCAGCCCCAACGCCGGTCCCACCCGGCGTTGTCATCCGGCCGTTCCGGGTCGGGGTGGATGAGCCCGCGTGGCTGGCGTTGAACGCGGCGGCGTTCGCCGCTCACCCAGAGCAGGGCCGCTGGACCATGACCGACCTGCTGGCGCGGGAGAACGCGGCGTGGTTCGACCCGGCCGGCTTCCTGCTCGCCTGGCGAGACGCCGCACCGACTCCCCCAGCCGACGACGCGGGCGACTTCCGACGGCACGCGGAGGCGCCCGCCGAGCCCGCCAGTCAGTCCAGCACCGCACCGGAGTTGCTCGGGTTCCACTGGACCAAGCGCCATGAGGACGGGCGCGGCGAGGTGTATGTGATCGGCGTCTCGCCCTCTGCGCAAGGGATGGGACTCGGCGGCGCGCTGCTGGCCGCCGGTCTGGATCAGCTGACGGGCCGCGAGGTGCTGCTGTACGTCGAGGGCGACAACAACGCCGCGTTGCGCTTGTACGAGCGATTCGGCTTCACCCGTCACGACGTGGACATCCAGCTTCGCCGCTGACGCGCGCGACGATCCGCGTAGCCGATGCCCACGGAAACCGCGACGCAGACAACGCCGACGAATACCACGGCAACCACGGCGATGATGGTCGGTCCAGCCCACGCGGGGCTCTCATAGCCAGTTTCCCTGGGGGCTGGATCACCCATGACCATCAGGCCGCACACCGCCACCGACATCATCCCCAGACTGAACAGAATCCATCCGATCACATACAGCCAGGTCGGTCGGGGCCGCACTCGTTCGCGATAGGCGTTCACTGCGCGACCGCCTGACCGAACGCGTTCCGCAGCATTTTCGCCATTCGTTCGAGGCGCTCCCTCCAGCGTTTGGCGTCCAGGTGCCCGAGACACTCGACGGCTATTCCATTCGGAAACCTCGCGTTGGTCACCCATATTCCGATGTCCACCATTCCAAAAGGCCGGAACCGGCGGATATCAATGGTGATGGCGCTGTCGCGCGGCATCACCACGCGCCTAAACTTGCTTCGAGACTCCAGACAGCTAGGAGTCGCCCGAACGGAATAAAACATGACATATGCGATGACCGCGATGAACAGGCCTCCGCAGACGAACATCGTGACCATGCCTCCCCACGACGGCGCCGCGAACCCAGACAGCGCGAAAACCACGCTGAGCAACATACCGGCAGCGAGTCCACGGCACCGCCACCCAGGCGCGCGCAACACGATTCCTTCGCTCATGCCAGGTGGGCCGTTCATCTTCGCACCATACCGCTCGCCACCACCACGTCGGAGCGATCTTCCGCTGCTGTCGCGGTCCGGCGGCACCGGGGACCCTCACACTGATAACCCCAGACACTCGATTCCGCAGCCACCGTCCGACGCTTTCGCAAATAGCGCAGCCCGCACAAACGCGTCTCCGAGGCTGGGCTTGCCATTGCCAACGGCGTTCACATGCTGCTCTCCATGAGGCGAGATCGTAGAATCCCTCCATCCTCCGCAGCCACGGCGATCCCCAACCGCGCGCGGACCGTCAGAACACCGGCTCCTCGTCCACCCGGGCGACCCGCCCTTCGATCAGCCACTCCCACACGACCCCCGGCGCGAGGGCTCGTGCCGTAGCCCCGCCGACGCGGTCGAGCTGCCCCGGTGACAGCTCTCCGGCGCCCATCCAGTAGGGCCGCCAATGATCCTCGGCGTCATCGCCGCCGACACCCGACGGGTACACCGCCAGCAGCAGCGAGACGACGTCAATGTGCGCGCGGAACGCCCGGAACGGTAGGCCTCCTCGACCGTTGCGGGTCGGTTCGCCGACCACCGTCCACGCCCCACTGTCGCAGCCCGCATGTGCAGTTTTGCGCTACAATAGTCGTGTGGCCATCAGGTGGGCGGACAGCGTGGACCGGCACGGCATCGACGACGCCGACGCCATCCACGCCATGCTGAACTTCTACCTTTGGCGGCCCGAGTTCGACGAGCCCAGACGCCCGGGCTCCCGCCGGCCGGACCTGTTCATCGGGCCGCCCCGCCGCCTCGGCGGGGTGCTGATCGAGGTCATGGCCTAGCGTCTCCCGCCCCGCGACTTGGTCGTGTTCCACGTCATGCCCGCCCGGGCGAAGCACCTCGCCCTCATCGCACAAGGAGAGTGGTCACAGTGAGCCCCGACGCCCCGGATCGTTACGAATCGCTCGCGGACTGGGCCGAGTCCGACGACGCGGTCATCCGGCCCGGACAAACCATCGAGCGCGGCAGCGCCGAGGGGCGTGCGCGCGTGCGCGCGATGCTGTACGAGGCGACCGAGGACGACCCCGCCGGCCGCGCGCTCGTGGAGAAAGTCGCCCGCATGGGGCGCCCCACGCTCGACCCCGACGCTCCCCGCGGCCCCTCGCCGCAGTGGCAGGTGCGCGCGCCCCAGTCCCTCGACACCGCTATGCGCGCCCGGGCGCGCGCCGAGGGCCGCAGCTTGTCCGACGTCGTCCGATCCGCAGCGACCCAACACCTCGCGCGGGAGGCGAGCTAGCGCCCGCAGGCTGGTGTCAGGCCCCGCGATCCGGTCTCCTTGAGGTGTCCTTCCGCGTCGGGCTCTCCCTCGCGTAGTCAGGGGCGGCCGCGTCGCTTTATACCCGAGGCCCGGAGGACTCCGCCCTCGGGCCGGAGTTCCGCAGCTGGTGGGCATTTTCGGGCTTGTTTCATGCTGGGGGGCCCGGATTCATTCGGGTGTCGTGCGCCGGGGCAGGAAAACGTGTAGGCACACTTATGTTGGCGTGTCACTCGACAGGTACTGTTCGATCTGGTTGAGTCGTGGGCATGTACTTGCGGGAGACTCGGCGGGTGAACAAGGACGGAACGGTTGCCCGGTACCTGCAGCTGGCGCACAACGAGCGGCACCCGGAAACCGGGGTCTCGACCGCGAAAGTGATCCACAACTTCGGCCGTGCTGAACTGGTCGACCGCGAAGCACTGGCCCGGCTGGTGTCCTCAATCTCCCGGTTCCTCGAACCTGTCGCTGCGCAGACGAGCCCGAAGCCCACATCGCCGGGATCGGGTGCCCGAGCAGCGGCTTCCACCGGAACTTCGCGAGGAGGAACCTGCTTGGGCTGCCCGTGATGCGGTCGGTCGGGCGCTTGCTCATTTGGGTGAGTACGGACCGTGCGCGGACAGCGGCCGCGAGATGGACGATCTTCATTGGGAACGACCAACGTTCCTCGACTGGTGGAGTTCGCACGACAAAGAACGTTGAGAGTTCCTGGCTGACGCCGCTAGCGCGCCGTGGCGTGATCGCTGGAGCAGCGCCGTACCATCACCGGCCCAGTTCCTGACCCAGCTACCGGAGAGCTGACAACCCCGACGCGCCCGTGGAAGTGGCTCGATCACTGGGATCCACTCGGCATCTTCAACCCCGCCAACAGTTCATCCGGCGTTCATCCAAGCCATGCCCACAAGCCACCTGCGCCCCCTAGCGTTTGCGCCGTAGGAAATCCGACGCGAAGCGCGTGCGGCACACGAGGATCAGGAGGAGCAAGCGGTGAAACTTCAGTGGACGGGCCTCGCGGCCGCCGCAGTGGCGGGCGTGATCGCGCTCAGCGCGTGTGGCACGGACAACAACAACTCCGCTGGCAGCGGCTCGAACGCCGGCGACTCGGCCAGCGCCACGAGCGCCGTCAGCGCGCCCGGCCAGTCCGGCGCCGGATCGGCCGGCCCAATCGACTGCGTCAACGGCACGCTGAAGTCCGACGGCTCGACCGCCCAGCAAAACGCGATGACACAGTGGATCAAGGACTACCAGAGCCAGTGCCCCAAGTCGACCGTGAACTACGGCGGCGGCGGCTCGGGCCAGGGCATCACCGATTTCACCAACGGACAGGTCGACTTCGCCGGCTCGGACGCCGCGCTGGACCCAACCAAGGGTGAGGTGGACGCCGCCGCGAAGGCCTGCGGCAGCCCGGCGCTGGACCTGCCCATGGTCACCGGACCGATCGCCATCGGCTACAACCTGAACAACCTCCAGGACCTGGTCTTCACCCCGGACGTGCTGGCCAAGATCTTCACCGGACAGATCACCGTCTGGAACGACCCGGCCATCGCCGCGATCAACTCCGCCGTCACCCTGCCGAGCACCAAGATCACCGTGTTCAACCGGTCCGATCAGTCCGGCACCACACAGAACTTCGAGAAATACCTGGCCGCGACCGCGCCGAGCGTGTGGACCGCTGAGCCGTCCAAGCAGTGGGCCGGCACCGGCCAGGGCAAGCAGGGCAACCAGCTCGTCGGGCAGGCCATCCAAACCACGGCCGGCGGGATCGGTTACGTGGAATGGTCCTACGCGATCCAGAACAACCTCGCGATCGGCCAGATTGACAACGGTTCCGGGCCGGTGGCGCTGACCGCCGACTCGGTGGCCAAGGCGGTCGCGGCGGCGCAGCCGGCGCCCAACGGGCCGGGCGACCTGACGCTCAAGCTCGACTACGCCACCACGGCCGACGGCGCCTATCCGATCGTGCTGGTCACCTACGAGATCGTCTGCTCGAAGTACGCCAACCCGCAGACCGGCGCGTTGGTCAAGTCCTTCCTCACCTACATCGCGAGCAGCGCGGCGCAGGACAGCGTGCACGACCTGGGCTATGCGGCACTGCCGGCGTCGGTGCAGGCGCAGGTGCAGGCGGCGGTCGCCACCATCTCCTGACGTGTCAGCGAACACCTCGCACGACGCCCGGTCGGCTGGGCTGGTCCAGCCGACCGGGCGCGGTGCTGCGCGGCGACGGATGGCGGACCGGGTCTTCGCCGGACTGGCCACCGGGTCCGGCGGCTTCGTGGTCGCGCTCATCGCCCTGGTCGCGATCTTCTTGGTGCTGCGCGCGGTCCCGGTGATCGGCAAGGACCAAGCGAACTTCTTGTTCTCCCGGGGTTTCAACGTCAGCACCGCGCCGCTGCGGTTCGGCGTGCTCGACCTGCTGTGGGTGACCGTGCTCAGCTCGGCGATCGCGCTGACGCTCGCGGTCCCGGTGGCGATCGGCATCGCGCTTTTCATGACCCAGTACGCGCCGGCGCTGTTGCGCCGACCGGTGGCCTACGTGGTGGACCTGCTCGCCGCCATCCCGTCGATCATCTACGGCATCTGGGGCATCTACGTGCTGGCCCCGCGCCTGGAGCCGGTGCAGCGAGTGTTGCACCATCTGGATTTCCTCCCGCTGTTCCGCGATGAGGGCGTCGCCGCGGGAACCATCTTCGACGCCGGCGTGGTGCTGGCGATCATGATCCTGCCGATCGTCACCGCGATCGGGCGGGACGTGTTCGAGCGCACCCCGCGCGAGAACATCGAGGCGGCGTGGGCGCTGGGCGCGACCCGGTGGGAGATGATCCGCCTCGCGGTGCTGCCGTTCGGCCGTCCCGGCCTGGTCAGCGGCGCGATGCTCGGCCTCGGCCGGGCGCTGGGCGAGACGATCGCGGTGATGCTGATCCTGGCGGTGCCGGCGCGCGGCTCGGCGTTCACGCCCTCGATCTTCGCTGGCGGGCAGACCTTCGCCTCGCTGATCGGGTTGAACATGCAGGAGGCGAACGGGGCGACGCAGACCGGGGCGTACATCGCCGCCGGCCTGGTGCTGTTCGTGCTCACCTTCGCGGTCAACGCCGGCGCGCGGGCCGTCGTGGCCAGGAGCGGGCGATGAGCGCGCGGGCCTCCCTGGGGCACTCGGCAGCCGGGCACACCCGCCGCCGGGTCACCAACGGCGTGGCCACCACCCTGGTGTACGCGTCGTTCGCGGTCGCCCTGGTGCCGCTGGTCTGGCTGCTGTGGACCGTGATCAGCAAGGGCCTGCACGCGATCCTGAGCGCCGACTGGTGGACGCACAGCCAGCGCAACCTGACCTACCGCGACCCCGGCGGCGGGGCGTACCACGCGATCCTCGGCACCGCCGAACAGGTCGCCCTGTGCGCCGCGATCGCGGTGCCGGTCGCGCTGCTGGTGGCGATCTACCTGGTGGAGTACGGGCGCGGGCCGCTGGCCAAGCTCACCACCTTCATGGTCGACATCCTGACCGGCATCCCCTCGGTGGTGGCGGCGCTGTTCATCTACGCGGTGTTCATCGTGACCCTCGGCGGGCAGCGCGGCGGCTGGCTGGTTTCGCTGGCGCTGGTGATGCTGATGCTCCCGGTGGTGGTGCGCACCACCGAGGAGATGCTGCGGCTGGTGCCCGACGAGCTGCGCGAGGCGTCGTATGCGCTCGGCGTGCCCAAGTGGCGGACCGTGCTGCGCGTCGTGCTGCCGACCGCGCTCGGCGGGATCATCACCGGGGTGATGCTCGGCATCGCCCGGGTGGCCGGGGAGACCGCGCCGCTGCTGATCCTGGTCGGCTACACCCCCAACATCAACGGGGACCTGTTCGGCAACGGCTTCCAGGCGTCGCTGCCCGGAATGATCAAAGACCAGACGCTGAATCTGAGCGCCGGCGGCACCTACGGACTGGTCAACGGGCAACGGGTGCTGATCCACAACTACGCGGTGGACCGCATGTGGGGCGCCGCCCTGACATTGATCGTCATCGTGATGGCGCTGAACCTGGCCGGCCGGCTGCTCGGTTGGCGGCGCGGCGCGTCGAAGCTTTCGAGATGAAGGACGCTGGCTGCTGATGGCCAAACGCATCGACGTCGAGGGCCTCGACGTCTATTACGGAAAGTTCCTGGCGTTGCAGGGCGTGTCGCTAACCGTCGAGCCGCGCTCGGTGACCGCGTTCATCGGCCCGTCCGGATGCGGGAAGTCGACAATGCTGCGCACCCTGAACCGCATGCACGAGGTCATCCCCGGCGCGCGCGTGGAGGGCAGCGTGAAGCTCAACGGCGAGGACATCTACGCCCGCGACATCGACCCGGTGGACATCCGACGGATGGTCGGCATGGTCTTCCAGCGGCCCAACCCGTTCCCGACGATGTCCATCCACGACAACGTGGTGGCCGGGCTGAAACTGGCCGGCGGCCGGATCAGCAAATCGGAACTCGACGCCGTGGTGGAGAAGTCGCTGCGCAACGCCAACCTGTGGGAAGAGGTCAAGGACCGGCTGAACAAACCGGGGGCCAGCCTTTCCGGCGGGCAGCAGCAACGGCTGTGCATCGCCCGCGCGATCGCCGTCGAGCCGCAGGTGCTGCTGATGGACGAGCCGTGCTCCGCGCTGGACCCGATCTCCACCCTGGCCATCGAGGACCTGATCGAGGACCTCAAGCAGACCTACACGATCGTGATCGTGACCCACAACATGCAGCAGGCGGCCCGGGTCTCCGAGCGGACCGCCTTCTTCAACCTCGCCGGAATCGGCCAACCCGGGCAGCTGGTCGAGATCGACTCCACCGAGAAGATCTTCGCCAACCCGTCGGACCAGCGCACCGAGGACTACATCACCGGACGTTTCGGCTGACCCGGCCGGGCAGGCGCCCCGACGCCGGCTCTCGCGGCGCGCCTCAGCGGCTGGGGCCAGTCTCGCCGCGCGCGCGCAAGTATGCGGCCATTCCCGGAATGGTGAATTCGACCAAGCCGTGCGCCGCGGGACGGATCAGACCTTGTTTCAGCAAGCTGTCTCGGGCGGACGACAGCGCGGTGGACGCCGCGTCCAACGTCGCGGCGATATCGGCGCGACGCGCCGGCCCATCACCGAGGGCTGCCATCGCGTTCAAGAACCGCCGCTCGGCCGGCGTCGCGCGGGTGTAGCGGTCCTCGATCAGCCGCGTCATCTCTTGCTGGGTGAGGTCGCAGGCCCGCGCCGCGTGCCGGCTGGTGATCACCCCGCCAGGATCGGGCGACCCAGCCTGTTGCCAGGCGTGGTCACCGATCAGCTGCACCGCGAACGGGTAGCCGGCGGCAGCGGCCACAGCGGCCCGCAAGGCGGTCGCTTCCCAGCGCACCCCCAGCGGGCTGGCCGCGTCGGCCAAGGCGCGCACCACCGCCTCCGGGCTGAGCGGGTCGAGGTCGCGGTAGGCAAACCGCTCGCTTGAGCTGACCGCCGCGACGATCACCTGGCTGGTGTCCGGAAGGCCAGCGGCGAAGATCCCAGCGGGCACGTCCGACCCTTCAGCTTGCAGGTGCTGCCAGGCGTACGCCAAGGTGCGCAGCCCCACTCGGTCCGCCGCCTGTATCTCATCGACGAACAGCACCAAGGCTCGCCGGTGGTGGTGCCGGCCGGCGGCCAGCACCTCGCGCACCATCGCCTCCACCGCCCGGGCGCCCGACGCGCCGGTCTCATGGTCGCGGCGGTGGAGCGTTGCCTCGGCGCTGGCGACGCCGATGTTCACCGACACCGTGACCTGCTCGAGCATTGGTCGCAAACGCGCGCTGTCCCGCCAATCCGCTGTGGCGGACCGCACGGCCTGAGCCAATGCGGCCAACAACCCGTGCTCCTCGCCGGCGGTGACCCACGCGGTGAGCGCGCCTTGGGCCTGTGCCCGACGCTCGATCTCCCGCAGTAGTGACGTCTTGCCGAAGCCTCTCGCCCCCGTGAAGACATGAGCTCGGCCGGCCAGCCGGCCCAGACCGCACATGTGCGCCAAGCGCTCATCGGCCTCAGCCAGCAGCGGCTCGCGCCCTGGCAGAGAGTCAGTCAGCTCCCCGGGTCGGTACGGGCTCGGTTGCATGCGGCTCCCGCCTTCGATAAGTTTCGATACTTCTGCTCAAGTATCGAAACTTATCGCAACGACGGTCTCACCAAACACGGTGCCGGACAAGGCGGCGCACCTTTCGCGCCACCTCGGCTCACAGCACCGGCGCTCCTGACGGCACCATGAAGCTAATCAGGTCGCCATCAATTTCGATCCCCTCGTAGGAGTCCAATCCGGCCGTTTCGAATCGATCCACGATACCTCCGCCGGGTCTCTGCAACACACCGATCACCGAGGTCTCCCTTTCGAACGCCAACGCATGCCAACCGGCGACCGCCCCAGCCAACGCGGGAGCCTCAACGCCATTGACCGTCACCCTCGCTGGGCTGGTCCGTTCGAAGTGTGGCGGCTCGACGAATGTGCGCCCTGGCTCGAGTTTCCAGCTCTCCGAGTTCTGAATAGTCCATGAGAACAGCCCGTAGTCATCGAATAGAGAGGACGCGGTCTTATGCTCCCACGGGTCACGCAAATCCAAATCCGGATACCGCTTGACGACTTCGGGGTCTGAGTATTGCTCGAGCAACTCGCTGTCCGAGTACCCAATGAAGTCATCGATTCGTATCAGCTCGGTCCGGACCAGTATGAGGATCCGCACATTTTTGGAACACGTGGCACATATCGAGGGTTATTCACGGGTGTTTCTGGGGTGTGGTCGCTTGGCGCCGTGGGAACCTGGGTTGAAAGTGTCGGGTGATTATTGACACGCCGGTTCGAATGCGTTCAATGGTGACCGCCTGGCGGGA
>WQZC01000055.1 GCA_009780925.1 Actinomycetes bacterium
ACGGTGCGGCTGTGGGACCCCGCCACCCGCGAGCCGGTCGGCGAGCCCCTGACCGGCCACAACGGCTGGGTGTTGTCGGTGGCGTTCGGGACCGCCGGCGGCCGCCCCGTGCTGGCCTCCGGCGGGCGGGACGGGACGGTGCGGCTGTGGGACCCCGCCACCGGCCACCCGGTCGGCGAGCCCCTGACCGGCCACAACGACTGGGTGCGGGCGGTTGCGTTCGGGACCGCCGGCGGCCGCCCCGTGCTGGCCTCCGGCGGCATCGACGGGACGGTGCGGCTGTGGGACCCCGCCACCCGCGAGCCGGTCGGCGAGCCCCTCACCGGCCACACCGGCCCGGTGCGGGCGGTGGCGTTCGGGACCGCCGACGGCCACCCCGTGCTGGCCTCCGGCGGCGACGACGGGACGGTGCGGCTGTGGGACCCCGCCACCGGCCAGGAGCTCGAGAACACTGCTTCCAGGTCCGTTCCAAGGCTCGGAGCCGACTCTGCGCGCCCGCCAATCCCCTCTCCCGGCCGCCCTGGTCCCACCCCTTCACCACAGGTCTTGGTGACCAATCCGATCAGCGACAGCCCAGCAGAGAAAGACTTGCTGGGGTTCGCCGACGAGGTCGAGGAGCTGGCCATGCTGGCCTGCGCGCGCGAGACAGACCCACCACTGGCAATCGCGCTGCTCGCGGACTGGGGGTCAGGCAAGTCGAGCTTCATGGCACAGATGAAGAACCGGGTCGAGGCTTATACCGGCGAGGCCCGCGAAGATCCTGCCGGCAGCTATTTTCTGGCCAACGTGTGCCAAGTCCGGTTCAACGCCTGGCACTACAACGACGACACGGTTTGGGTTGGCATCATTGACCAGCTCTTCCATGAGCTGAGAGCCAGTCTCGGCCAAGACCCTCCAGAACCGGCGGACCGCCGCGAACAACGTGAGCAGTTCAAGGAGGAACTGAACGGCATCGCCGAGCGCATCCAGGAAGCCGAGGCCGAACTCGAAGAGTTGAGGTCTGGCGACACGACACATCAGCCACCCGAGTGCGGACCGGCTCAACAACATCCGGCGCGTCGCGACCATCCCATTATCAGGGAGATGATCCGCGAAGTCAAAGCACAACGTCTCACATTGAGCATCTGGCTGGGCACCGCCCTGCTGCTACTCGTCGTCGCCGGGGCGTTATGGTGGTGGACCGGTTCCAAAATCGCGAGCACGGCACTCGGCGTATTTACCGTGGCAAGTATCGTGGGGAAGGTGGTCCTGCAGATCGCGCGAGCCGAGAATGCCATTCTCCGCCATCTTGTTGAGGAACGCGCGAAATACGAGGAAGAGCTCAAGACAAAAGAGGAAGAGCTCAAGACAAAAGAGGAAGAGCTCAAGGAGTCCAGGATTGCGATCAGGCGCGATCTAGCGAAACTCCAAGCCCAGAAAGAGGAACTCATAACCGAGCTCGCTGGTCTGGATCCTCTGGCCGGGCTAGCTGATTTCGTCAGGCAGGGACCGGGCGACGACCTGGCCATGTACTGCGGCATCGTCACCAAAGTGCACGCGCAGCTTGAGCAGCTGGACAAATACATGCAAGACGCGGCCAGCGAATGGCTCCGCCCCCCGAGCCCGGGCCAGGCGGTTGGCGGCGCTCGACTTCCGATCGAGCGGATCATCCTGTACATCGACGACCTGGACCGTTGCCCACCGCACAAGGTCGTGGAAACGCTCACCGCAGCGCACCTGCTGCTGGCGCTGCCGATGTTCATCGTGGTAGTGGGCGTGGACGCACACTGGCTCAGCCGCTCCCTTGAGCATCACGACCGAACGATGTTCACCACTGGCCACAGCCCCGAGGCCCTGCCCGCCGAAGTCGTCGGCGACCCCATGGACTATCTGGACAAGATCTTCCAGATTCCATTCCGGCTCCAGCCGCCATCGCCAGCTGCGGCCAGCGCATTTGTTCGGCGGCTGCTGCCGCCGCCGCACAGCCCGCCTCCGACCGGCCCGCCTGCATCCAGCGCGCCGCCAGTGAGCGCCGAGCCCGAGATCGCCAAGACCACCATCGAACCGCCCGAGACTCGGGCGACTCCTGCGGCAACGCCCAAGCCGTCGGGTGTGTCGGAGCCCGCCAAGTCGACCGGCGATCAGACCACCGAACCAGACCCGTCGACGCCCAGCCAAGACAAACTGGTCGATGTGCCCGCCCGGCACCGGCGCCGGGCCATCGACACCCGCCCGCAGAGCCTGCTGCTCACCAAGCATGAAGTCGACTACCTCGCCGACGTCAGCGCCTTGCTGGCAACGCCCCGCGCGATGAAGAAGCTGGTCAATCTGTACCGGCTGGTTCGCGTCGGCGTTCGCGACACAAACCTCGCGGAGTTCGCTGGCACCCCCGACGCGGAACCGTATCGCGCGGTCGCCCTTCTGCTTGGGGTGTTGGTCGGGTTCCCAAAGCTCGCCTCCGTCCTGTTCCCGGCGATCGACAAGGCGAAGCCGGATGAGAAGATCCGCGAGCTTGTGGCTGACACCGGCTGGGAGGAGGACGCGCACCATAGTGGCCATGCACCGAAGCGCGGCGCTCACGCCGCGTCCTTTTGCCCACTGTGCGCCTCGTTGGCCCGACTTCGGGAAGGCATCGTCACCGTGTCCAACGCGGCGCCTGGCATACCCGAGACCCTGCGGCCGTATCAGGCACAGATCAAGAACGTGTCCCGGTTCAGCTTCCACACGATCCCGCTCGGTCAACGAGCGAGCGCGTCGTCGTCTCCGTGAGCGGCGGGCCGTCTCTCGTGCGGTGCCAGCGGCAGCGGGAGGTCGTCCCCGATCGAGGCGATCAGTTCGCTTTCGGGCGCCACTCCCACAGCGCCGCCACCGGCATCCCCCACAGCCGTTCCGCGTACTGGAATGCGGCCTCGGCCGTGCCGAGCACGAACCCAGCGGCGAACCGGTCGCCCAGGCGGTCGCGCAGCGCGACGAGCCCGGCGAAGTGCTCCGCCCGGAAGGTCGACGAGGCCTTGACTTCGATCCCGATGACCCGGCCGTCATCGAGTTCGATCACGAGGTCCACCTCCCACCCGTTGCGGTCACGGAAGTGGAAGAGCTGGTAGCCGTGCTCACTCCAGTCGCGCTGCTTGAGCATCTCGGTGATGACGAATCCTTCGAGCAGCCCACCGAGCATCTCTCCTCCGATGAGCGCTGAAATCTGCTCGCGGCTCACCCGGCTCAGCCGCATGGCCAGCGCGGAGTCGGCGACCATCGCCTTGTGGCGACCAATCTCACGACGGGTGAGGTTCGGTGTCCACGGGGGCAACGTCTCGGTGAGGAACACCGTTGCCAGAGCATCGAGATAGGTCGTGATCGACTGTGCCGGCACACCGGCCTGTTGGGCCAACCGGGCCTTGACGAGTTCACCTGCCTGGTTGGCGGCGATCAAGCGGATCACGGCCCGGGAGCGCTCCGGTTGGCCACCCCCGGGAAGGTCGACCGAGTCGCGGCGGATCACTCGCTCGAGGTAGCTGTCCAGCCACGTCGTGTGCAGGCGGCCGGTGAGTGTTTGCAGTTCGGGGAACGCGCCCCGCGCTATGCGCGCGGCATATTCGGCCCGGCTGAGCGAACTCGTGTGCAGTTCGGGCCTGCCGCCCGAAAGCGCCGCCGCGACGAAGTCCTCCGGCTCGGCATCGGCCAGCTCCCCCTGGCTCAGGCCGCGCAGCCGCAGCGTGGCCGCCCTACCGGCCAGGCTGTCGGGAGTGCTCGGCAGGCGCAGCAGATCCGAGGAGCCGGTCAGGACGAACCTCCCGGGGCGTCGGTCGCGGTCGATGCTGGCCTTGATCGCCAGCATCAGGGCCGGGTGTCGTTGAACCTCGTCGATCACCATCGTGCCTTTGGCAACCTGATCGACAAATGCTCGCGAGTCGGCCTTCGCGGCGGCGAGCGTGGCCTCGTCGTCGAGTGTGAACAGTCGCGCGCCCGGGCCATCGGTGAGCATCGCCGCGAGGGTCGACTTGCCCACCTGTCGGGCACCCTGGATAACGAGTGCGGGAAACGCTCCCAGCGCTTCGCTCCCGAAGCGGACCAGGTGCCGGGGAAAGACCTTCGCCATGGCGGCAGACTACCTGGGCAAGCGCGCGCCACGCATCGACGACAAGCGCTTTCGCGGCCCCGTCTTCACATGTTCGCTGCCGACGCGCAGTAGTTTCGCTGCGTAGTGCCAGTAGTTTCGCTGCCCCATGTCGGTAGATTCGCTGCTCCGCGTCGGTAGTTTCGCTGCCCAGCGAGCGGCCCGTTCCCACACATCACGAACGCGGGGTCGGCCGAAGGGTTTCAGGCGCTGCTCGCCGGTGCGGCGCGACACAAGGTTGCTGGCGCGGACCCGCAGGACCCGGGATCAGCCAAGACCCACGACCGCCCCGAGCGCGAAACGTGGGCCCGGCTGACCACGGGCGTCGCGTCAACCGCTCAGCACCAGGGGCAGGAAGAGGTCGTCCACGATCGAGGTGATCCGTTCGGGCGGCACCGGCTCCAAGGTCATCAGCAGGTCGTGGCGGATCAGGTCGAACGGCAGGGCCAGCACGTCCGGCGGGATGCGGGCCAGGTCGATCTCGCCCCGGCGGTCGGCCCGGCGAAACACCTCATCGGACCACAGCGGCCGGTCGGCGAGCAGGCCCTCACGGACCTGGGCCGGGGTCCGGCCGCTGGATGACATCAGTCCGGCGAACGCGGCGCTGACCACGGTGATGAACCCCGCGCGCCCCTCGTTCACCGCGCGCATGAGTGCCAGCAGGTCCTCACGCAGGCTGCCGGTGTCCGGGACCACGACCGGCCGGTCGCGTCCGTAATGCCCCAGCGCGGCGATCGCCAGCTCGTCCTTGTTGGCCCATCGGCGGTACAGCACGGCCACCCCGGTCCCCGCCCGGCTGGCCACCGACTCCATCGTGAACGCCGCGAACCCGGCCTCGGATAGCTCCTCCCAGGCGGCGGTGAGCAGCGCGTTCTCCAGCTCCGCGCCCCGGCGGCGACGGCGGACCGACTCCGACACGCGGCCTATTCTAACGACGCATAGGGAACGCTCACGTTTCCTATCGTCATGTCGATCGACCCTCAGACTCTGGCCTGCAACCGCACATCTCCATGAACCCCCCTCGCGCTCGGGACACCGCACCGTCCCCGGCAGCGCGCGGTGATCGCCAGCTCGATCGACCTGGGAGGGCCTGCCCGGATAGGCGGGGCTGTCCGGGCAGGTGGGGCTTTCCGGGCAGACGGGCGACCGGTGCGACGGGTTCTGCCTGTGTAGACCAAATGTCGATCATCACGATAGACTGGGCGAACGATGGAAGGCGGAGTCCATGTCTGGGACGGGACGGGACGAGCGGATCGGGATCCGCGAACTGCGCCAGAACCCGGCCGCGATGGTCGCTGGGATCAAGCGGGGCAAGTCGTACGTCCTGACCGAATACAACCGAGACTTGGCCACCATCGCGCCGATCGCGGACACCGCCGCGACCGTCGGCCCGAAGCGCACCGGACCGGTGGACGTCTCAGTCTTCTCCCGTCATGAACTGCGCACCGCCCGCTCCGTTGACGCGCTGCTCGATGATCTCGCCGGTGACCGGTGACGGCCTTCTACCTCGACAGCTCGGTCGCGGTTCGCGTCTTGCTCGGTCACTCACCCGCAGCGATCAGGTGGTTCGCCGCAACGGTGGCCGGGCCGCATCCGGTGCTGTCCTCGCGTCTGCTGGGCACGGAACTGACTCGGGTGCTCCGCCGCGAGCAACTGGGACTGGAACGCCGCGATGAGATCTTGGACCATCTCGCCACCATCTCGATGACACCGCCGGTCTTCCGCGCCGCCGATGCGATCGAAGACCGCATCAAGACGCTCGACGCCCTCCACCTCGCTTCCGCCCTCATGATCGACGACGACAACGTCACCGTGGTCACCCACAACGCCACCGTGGCTCGCGCCGCGCGCTCGGTCGGACTCGATGTCCATGATCCGGTGACCGACGACCCGGGCCGGCCCGCCATCGGGTGACGCCCGTGGAAAGTGGTCGCGCGCGTGGCCGCGAGCACCGCCCATAGGGAAGACTTGCGTTTCCTATTGGAACGTCGTAGCCTGATTAAGGAACACGGACATCTCTTATTGAGGAGGCGGCTGTGACGTCGCCCGAACCAGCGAAGACCAAACCAGCCAGCACCAAGCCAGCGAAGACCAAGGCGACAACCGAGGCGGAGAAGATCGACCCGGCCGTGCTGCGGATCGGCCTGATCCTGGTGGTGGGGGCCATCGCGGTGGTGTTCGACACCACCATCGTCTCGGTTGCGCTGCACACCCTCGCGGTGGACCTGCACGCCTCCGTCTCGGCGATCCAATGGGTGACCACCGGCTACCTGCTCGCGCTGGGCATGGCGGTCCCGCTGAGCACCTGGGCGCTGGCCCGCTTCGGCGGCAAACGGCTGTGGCTGTTCGCGCTGGCGCTGTTCGGGGTCGGCTCGGTCGGCTCCTCGCTGGCCTGGAACGTCGGCTCGCTGGTGGCGTGGCGGCTGGTGCAAGGCGTCGGCGGCGGGCTGCTGCTGCCGGTGATGATGACGCTGATCATCCAGGCGGCGGGCGGGAAGGTGCTGGGCCGCACGGTGACGGTGGCCGCCATGCCGGCGCTGCTCGGCCCGATCCTGGGGCCTCTGGCCGGCGGGGCGATCCTGACCCACCTGAGCTGGCGGTTCATGTTCTGGGTCAACGTGCCGTTCTGCGTCGCCGGCCTGATCATGGCGGCCCGATACCTGCCCGCGGACCGTCCGTCCGGGGCTCGTCCCAAGCTCGACGCCACCGGCTTCGCGCTGCTCGCGCCCGGCATCGCCGCGCTGATCCTGGGGCTGTCCAACGCCGGCCGCGCGGCCGGGTTCGCCCACCCGGACGTGCTCATCCCGCTGCTGATCGGCGTGGCGCTGGTGGCGGGCTTCGGCGGCTACGCGACGCGGCGGGCCGCGCCACTGGTCGACCTGCGGCTGTTCGCGCACCGGTCGGTCGCCTCGTCGTCGGCGGTGCTGTTCTTCTCCGGGTTCGCGCTGTTCGGGGCGATGCTGCTGCTGCCGATGTTCTACCAACAGGCGCGCGGCTACAGCGCCCTCACCGCCGGGATCATGCTCATCCCGCAAGGCGTCGGCACCATGGCCAGCCGCACCGTCGCCGGCGCCCTCACCGACAAGGGGTACGCCCGACCGCTGGCCGTGCTCGGCTTCCTGATCGTCGCCGCCTCGACCGTGCCGTTCGCGTTCGTCACCGCCGGCACCAGCACCTGGCTGCTCAGCGGCTGGCTGCTGATCCGCGGCTTCGGGCTCGGCCTGGTCACCCTGCCGGTGATGGCAGTCGCCTACCTGGGGCTGGACAAGGCGCAGGTCGCGCACGCCAGCGTGCTCAGCCGCACCGTCCAACAGGTCGGCGGGTCGTTCGGGACCGCCGTGCTGGCGGTGATCTTGGAACGCGCGGTGGCCGCGCATCCCGGCGACCTGGTCGCCGCGTTCAACGTCGCGTTCTGGTGGTCGGTCGCCTTCAGCGTGCTCGCGGCGGCGCTGGCGCTCTGGCTGCCCGGCCGGGCCAGCGCCGGCCCCCCGTCATCCTGAACCCGCTGCGCCTCGCGCCCCGGGGTTCGTGCTCTCGGGAATAGCGCAACAATCTTGCGCATATCCCGAGATCCCGGCACGCCGGCTGGGCTATTTGGCCAGCCGGATCTCGGCGACCAGCGTCGGGTACGGGTCGATGAGCGGCTGGCGCGCGGCGCGCAGCTCATCCTGGATCGCGCGCAGTGACTCTCCGGCGAGGTAGTAGCGACCGCGCCGTTCCCCGCGCGCCTCCAGCAGGCCCGCCTCCGCCGCGCGCACCAGGTCCCGCGTCGCGGTGCGCTCGTCAACCGTCACGTGGTTGAGGTAGCCGTGCCGGGTCACCCGAAACCCGAGCAGCGCGTCGAACAGCGCGTCCGCCAACCGGTCCGGCAGGCGGTGACGAGTCGTGAGGTCGTCCAGGCGCGCCCATTGCCGCTCCGCTTCCGCGAACCGCCGGCGTGTGGTTTGCGCCTGCATGTGGTGGGCGCGCAGGTTGAACTTCACCCACAAAGCGGTGTCGCGGTCCGGGTGCCAGCCACCGCGCGCCACCGCCGCCAGCACGTCGTAGTAGTCCTGGGTGTTCGCCCCCAGCCACTCCTCGATGGAGGAGAACGGCGGCTCCACAACCCGGTCGCCGGCCAGCACCATGGTTTGCAGCGCCCGGGCCATCCGCCCATTCCCGTCACGAAACGGATGGATCGCCACCAGGTTGAGGTGGGCCATCGCGGCCGACACCAGCGGGTGGTCCGGCCCGGGCTCAGCGAGTTGCCGGGCCAGTTCCCGCATCAGGTCCGGCACGTCGTCCGCGGCTGGCCCCTCGTAGACGTCGCGGTGGGCACGGTCATCGTGGGCACGGTCATCGTGGACTTGCGCGGCAGATGTCCGATATCGTCCCGGGGACTTGTTCAGATCGTGCTCCAAGAGCATGAAGTGCATGGATCGGAGCACGCTCTCGTCGATCACGAACGACGGATCGGTCGCCACATTGAGGACATAGGTCATCACCCGCCGGTAGGCAGTGATCTCCGCCCAGGTCTGCTCGTCGGCGCTCAGCGGAGGCTCGCCGTCAACTGCCGCGGCGGCGTCGGAGTCGGTGACGGTGTACCCCTCGATGGTGTTCGAGCCCCGGATCGCGCGCGCGGCGGAGGTGCGCCGCAGGCCGCCGGTCCAGCGACGCGGCGCGCGCAGCGAACTCGCCAGCGAGTCCCGGATCTCGGCGAGTTCAGCGAGCGCGCGATGGTCGTCCAGGTCAAGGCCCGGCGGGGCGAATAGTTGTGGCATGCCCGGTTTCTCACAGTTCTCGATGTCTCAATGTCCTTTAGTAAAAGACACATCGTACCGTTGCCATGTCTCATTGTCACTAACAAAAGGACAGCAGACAGGTCAGGTCCACAGGCGTTCCAGAGGCACGGAGTGGAGTCGGTCGTCCGCCTGATATCCGCGCTCGCGCGACTGGCAACAACCTCCGCGCGATCTTGACCGCCGAGTCACCCAGGTTTCGGAGTCCACCAGTTCCTCCCTGATCAACGTTGTCTTCCTTCCCGATTAGCCGCAGCTTCGCGTCCCGATCAGCCGATCCATTTCCTCCCGATCAGCCGCGTCCGTACGACGCACCAGGGTGGGGATCGGCGTTCGGGCACCACCCGCGGGAGCTGATGTGGCACGCTGGCGTGACTCGCGCCACAGACGCCGCTGCGGCCGCGGCAGGTCCGCTTGGCTCCGCGAACCCCAGAGGACTGGTACGCCATCAGGTACGCGTCCAAGGAGGATTGGAATGCCGGCAATCACGGCGACCGAAGCGCGCAAGACTCTGTTCGGCCTTATCGCGAGGGTCAACGCTGACCATGCGCCCGTGGAAGTCGTTTCCCGGCACGGCAACGCGGTGATCATGTCGAAGGATGACTACGACGCGATGACCGAGACCGCGCGCCTGCTCCGAAACCCAGCGAATGCCGAGCGCCTGCTCGGCGCGATCGAGCGCGCCCGTCGTGGCGAGTTCGAGCCGCACGAGCTGGTGGGGGCGTGAGCCGACGGCTGGCATTCGACCGAGACGGTTGGGAGGATTACGTCTACTGGCAGCCCCAGGACCGAAAGACACTCAACCGGGTCAACCACCTCATCGCGCAGGTGCTGCGTGACCCTTATACCGGTGTTGGCAAGCCGGAGCCGCTCAAGCACGTGCTGGCTGGCGCGTGGTCTCGCCGGATCGACGAGGCCAACCGCCTCGTCTACTACGTCGCCGACGAGCACATCGTGATTCTCCAGGCTCGCTACCACTACTGAGTTCACCTTCCCTGCCCACCCCACGGTGGCGCGATCTCGGCTGCGGCCGCTCGGCTCGGCACGGCTGCTCAGTCCAGCACGAACTGCGAGAAGTCCTTGCCAACGCCGCCGCCGATCCCGTCAGCGGCCCGCGTCCCCGCCCGCTCGAATTGCGCACAGTGGCCACCAGGCGGTCCGCCGCGTTCAATCGGGAGGACTTCTACGACGATGACGAGCGCTGACCCCACCGCTCTGGTCGTCGACACCAACGTTCTGCTGGCCGCCACTGACCGCAGCTCGCTCGAGCTGATCGACCGGTCCCTGGGCGCTGGCCGCCAAATGCACGACGCCAACGTGGTGGCCGTCGCGCTCGCGCACAAGGCTGCCGCCATCGTGACCGACAACGCCGCGCACTTCACCCGGTTCGCCGGCCTGATCGCCGTCGAAACCGTGGCTGGCGACTGACCGCGCCGGCACGTCATCGTCATCGCTTGCACGAAAGCTGTGCGTCGAGGATGAACTTCACTTGGCCGTTTGCGACACGCACCGCCCGCCGGCCTGCGCGGCGGCGAACTCGAGCGCGGCGAGGAGGTCGTCACGCTCCAGCTCCGGCTGGTGGCCGACGATCTCATCGTGGGTCATCCCGCCAGCGCACAACTCAGTCGGGGCGGCTCTCCTCGGCGGCCCAGATGCCGCGCACATGGCTGATGTGGTTGCGCATCACCGCCTCCGCCCGGTCCGGATCGCGGGCGCGCATGGCGTCGAGTAGTTCCGCGTGCTCACCCGCGAACGCCAGCAACGCGCCCGCGCGGGCGAGCCGGTCCAGCCCGTACAGGCGGGACCGCGCGCGCAGCTCGTCGACGATGGCGACCAGCCGGGGGTTGCCGGCGAGCGCGAGCAGCCGCAGATGGAAGCTGCGATCGACATTGACGTAGCGGAGCACATCGCCGGCCGCCGCTGCCTCGACGATCTCCGCCGCCACCGGCCGCAGCGCCTCCAGCTCGGCGTCCTTGCCGGCCAGCGACAGCTCCCGGACGGTGGGGATCTCAAGCAGGGCGCGCAGCTTGGTGATGTCGTCGAGCTCCTTCTCGGTCAGCTCGGTCACCCGGAAGCCCTTGTTGCGCACCGCGGCGACCAGGCCCTCCTTCATCAGGTCGAGCATCGCCTCGCGCACTGGCGTCGCCGAGACGTTGAGTTGTTCGGCGAGCGCTGGGACCGAGAAGACGACACCGGGGCGCATCTGGCCGGCCACGACGGCGGCGCGAAGCGAGTCGGTGACCTCTTCGCGAAGGCTCCGACGGTTGGCGATCGGCGAGACGAGCGCGGCCTTGGGACCGCCACTGACCGGGTGCGCTGCCATCTCAAGTCCTCCTTTGGCCAAGCTGGAGCAGGCCGCGAGATGCAGCCTAGGCGACGTGGCCGGTGGAAGTCGCGCCGCGCGCGAGCGGGGGTCTTCGGCTGGATGACAGCAGCCTGAGATCCGGCGTAATATAGCACATGGCACATCGCAAGACTCTGCTGGGAGATGGGGCGGCGGCGCGCATCGCGCCACCGATCATTCCGTTCGACCGAAATGAGGCAACGATGGGCACCGGCCACCGGGCCATACTCACGCCGCTGCGGGACGCGGTGGCGGCTCAGGACATCACCGCCGAGGAGTTGCTCGATTCCGCGCTGGCGCGGATCGAAGAACATCGGGACCTCAACGCGGTCATCGCCTTGGACGCCGAGGCGGCGCGGGCGCGCGCCATCGGGATCGACCACGCGGCGCGCCGGGGCCACCACCTCGGCCCGCTCGCCGGCATCCCGGTGCTCGTCAAAGACGTGGAGAACATGCGCGGCCTGCCGACCACCTGCGGATCGGTGACCCGCGCCGATTGGCCGCCCGCGACCGAGGACGCGGGAGTCCCGGCGCGGCTGCGCGCCGCCGACGGGATCCTGTTCGGCAAGACCAATGTCCCGCAGTTCGGGATGGACGCCTACACCGACAACCTGGTGCACGGGGTGACGCGCAACCCGTGGCGCGAACAGTGGTCGCCGGGGGGTTCGAGCGGCGGCTCGGCGGCGGCGATCGCGGCCGGCCTGGCGGGGGTCGCCACAGCCAGCGACGGCGGTGGCTCGACCCGCATCCCGGCGGCGCTGTGCGGCCTGGTGGCGATCAAGCCGACCTCCGGCGCGGTGCCGCAGACCCCGATCCGGATGCCGATGGACCTATCCGGCCCAGCCCCGCTGGCATGCACCACGGCCGATCTGGAACTGATCTTGCGGATCATCTGCGCGCCACACCCGCTGGTCCGGCCGCTGCCCAGGCGGCAGCGCCGATGGCCGCGCCGGATCTTCGCGGTCGAGCGCGTGGTGGGGTCCGCGCCACTACCGGCCGACGTCAGCGCCGCGTTCGAGCGGGCGTTGCGCGACCTGTGCGAGCTGGCCGGCGCCGAGCCGATCCGCCTGGGCCGGGGCGCGGTGTTCGACGGCGACATCTATCAGGACTGGGCGCACGCCTACGCCCCCGAAGGCGCGCGGAACCTGCGCGACGAGGAACTCGACCGGCTGGCCGAACACACCGCGCCGGTGCGCGACTGGGTGGAGCTCGGCCTGTCGATCACCTTCGAGCAGAACATCGAGGGCCGGCGGCGCCGATTCGACCACATGCGCCGCCTGGACGCGATGCTCGGCGCGGACGCGGTGCTGGTCACGCCCACACTGACCATCGCCGGCTACCCAGCCGACGGCCGACTGCCCGGGGCCACCGAGCCGGACCTGCCGACGCACCTGTTCAACACCGTCGCGTTCAACTTCACCGGCCACCCGGCGCTGACCGTGCCCGCCGGGGACATCGACGGCTTCCCGTTCGGGCTGCAAATCGTCGGCCCCCGCCTGTTCGACTACTGGCTGCTCGGGCTCGCCGCGCGGTGGGAGGAGGCTTTCCCGTGGCCGCTCACCGCGCCCGGCTACCCGCCCTTCGGGCCGGGAGCGCCGGCGAATGCGGGTGTCGTGTCGCCGTCACTCGTCGGGTGACCGTCGAGCGGCGGCGGTGAGGGCGTCGAGGGGAGCGGAACTACTGGCGGCACCGGTCGCGCTGGCTTCCCGCGTCACAAGCCGAGGAAGGCGCGCAGCCATCGATCGACCTCGCGCATGGTGTCTTCGTCCACGGCGCCCGCGACGCCGGTGATCCGCGCCCGGTCCACCGTGCGCGGCTGCTCGGTCATGGCGTAACACTCGCGGCCCAGCTCGTGGCCGCCGCGCAGACGGATGTGGTTGGGCCAGCCGCGGTCGCGGGTGGTCACCGGCAGCACGATGGCCAGCGTTGTCGCGGTGGCGAGATAGCCGTCGGTGGCGATGACCAG
>WQZC01000056.1 GCA_009780925.1 Actinomycetes bacterium
CTGCGAAAGGTCCCACCCGGGCGGCCAGCCTGGTGCGGTGTGTCTCACTGTCCGCTTACTGATCATCTCACAGCGACCGGTCGCGCCCCACTCCGACCGCCTAGCGTGCGCGAACCGAGCGGCACGGGGTACCCTAGATCCCACGAGATAACCACTTACCCGAGGCATTCCGCGAAGCGCGCCGTCACGGCGCCTGCAGCGGCCCGGACGACCGTGTGAGCGAGGGAGTCGAGCCATGGGACGCGGCCGCGCTAAGGCTAAGCAGCAGAAAGTCGCGCGCGAACTCAAGTACAACAGCCAGCACACCGATTTCGACGCCTTGCAGCGCGAGCTCGGCGGCGTCTCGAGCGACCACGACGTGGCTGCGCGGTACGAGGACGACTACGGCGACGACCAAGACACCGACGAGCACGAGTACGACTGGGCGCGCGCCCACTGAACCAGCTCACCCCAGCCCGCTGTGGCGCGCTCGCCGCGCGGGTCCCCAATCAGCTTCAGTCCAGCGCCATCTCAGCGCCAGGCGCCGGCCGGGCCGGCGTAATCCGCCACAAGCGTCACCGCGCCCGGCCCGCCCCGAGCGCCATCGGGGTCGGCGCGCACCTCGCCCAGGCGCCACGCGGCCAGGCCCCGAGCGGTCGCCAGCGCCAGCGCGTCGGCGGACCGCGCCGCCGGCACAACCGCGACCATGCCCACGCCCAAGTTGAACGCCAGTTCCAGCTCCGCGCGCGCGACCCCGCCGGTTCGCGCGACCAGATCGAAAACCGGCTGCGGCGCCCAGGTCGCGCGGTCCACCACGGCGCCAGCCCCGTCCGGCAACACCCGGGCCAGGTTCCCGGCCAATCCCCCGCCGGTTATGTGCGCGAACGCGTGCGCCCCGCATTCGGCCGCCAGCGCCAGACAGTCCTGGGCGTAGATCCGCGTCGGCACGAGCAGCTCGTCGGCCACGGAACGCCCGCCCAGCTCGGGCGGAGTGGCGTCGAGCGCGACATCGCGCAACACGTGCCGCACCAGCGAGTAGCCGTTGCTGTGCAGCCCGGACGAGCCGAGCGCGATCAGCGCGTCGCCCGGCCGCACCCGCTGCGGGCCGAGCACCGCGCCCGCGTCCACCACGCCGACCCCGGTGCCGGATAGGTCGTACTCCTCCGGGCGCATGACCCCTGGGTGCTCGGCGGTCTCCCCGCCCGCCAACGCGCAGCCGGCCCGCACGCAGCCCTCGGCGATGCCACCGACGATTGCGGCTATCTTCTCTGGCACGACCTTGCCGGTGGCGATGTAGTCGGACATGAACAACGGCTCCGCGCCCACCACCACAAGATCATCGACCACCATGGCGACCAGGTCGATACCAACCGTGTCATGCCGGTCCGCTGCCTGCGCGATCACCAGCTTGGTGCCCACCCCATCGGTGGAACTGGCCAGCACCGGCCGTGGATAGCGGGTGAGATCGAGCTGGAACAGCCCGGCGAACCCCCCGATGCCGCCCAGCATCTCGGGGCGGGCGGCGCGCCGGACATGCGCCTTCATCAGTCCCACGGCCGTCTCGCCAGCCGCTATATCGACGCCGGCCGCCGCGTAAGTGTTCACCATCGTTGCCTCCTGTCGAGCCGGGCCCCAGCCGGGCCGCGCGCCAGTGCTGCCCCGTCATACCGTCCTCGCGCCGCGCCTAGGGCCGTAACAACGCTTCCTCGGCGGCGTAGCTGGGAGCCTGTTCCGGTGGGCGACCGTTGGCAGCCCACTTCTCCCGCGGCGGCTGGCCCGACGCGCGGTCCCGACCGCCTTGGGCGCCCTCAAGCACGTGTTTGCCAACCAGCTCCGGCAGCTCGATCGGATACTCGCCGTCGAAGCAGGCGCGACACAGCCGATTGCGGGGCTGCTCGCTCGCCGCGATCAGACCGTCCAGGGAGACGTAGCCGAGCGAATCCGCGCCCAACGCCGCTCGGATCCCATCGATCTCCAACCCGTTGGCGATCAGCTCGGCCTTGGAGGCGAAGTCGACGCCGTAAAAGCACGGCCACTTGATCGGCGGCGCGGTGATGCGCAGATGCACCTCGATGGCGCCGGCCTCGCGCAGCATGCGCACCACGGCCCGCTGGGTGTTGCCCCGCACGATGGAATCGTCCACCACGACCAGCCGCTTGCCGCGGATCACGTCGCGCAGCGGGTTGAGTTTGAGCCGTATGCCCAGTTGCCGGATCGTCTGCGACGGCTGGATGAACGTCCGCCCGACATAGGAGTTCTTCACCAGCCCCTGGCCGTACGGGATGCCGGACTCCTCGGCGAACCCGACCGCGCCGGGCGTCCCGGACTCCGGCGTGGGAATCACCAGATCGGCCTCCGCTGGGTGCTCGCGAGCCAGCCGGCGGCCCACCTCGACCCGCGCGGCGTACACGCTGCGCCCCACGATCGTGGTGTCCGGCCGAGCCAGGTAGACGTACTCGAACACGCAGCCCTTCGGGTCGGCGTTGGCGAAATGCTGCGAGCGCAAGCCATCGGAGTCGATCGCGATCAGCTCGCCCGGCTCGATCTCGCGCACGAAACTGGCCCCGACGATGTCCAGCGCCGCCGTCTCGGAGGTGATCACCCAACCGCGCGACAACCGGCCGAGCACCAGTGGGCGCACCCCCTGCGGATCCCGCGCCCCATACAGCGTGTGCTCATCCATGAACACCAGGCTGAACGCGCCACGCAGCGCCGGCAGCACCTCCAACGCGGCCCGCTCGACGCTGACGCCCGGGCGCGCGGCGAGCAGCGCGGTGAGCAGCTCCGAGTCGGTGGTCGCCCCAATGTCGCTGCCGATGCCGGCGGCCCGGGCCGCGTCGGCCAGCGCCGCGGTGTTGACCAGGTTGCCGTTGTGCCCGAGCGCGAGACCGGTGCCCGCGCTGGTGGTGCGAAACGACGGCTGGGCGTTCTCCCAGGTGGTCGAACCGGTCGTCGAGTAACGGGTGTGACCGATCGCGACATGCCCCTGCAACGTGTTCAGCGTCGCCTCGTCGAACACCTGGCTGACCAGGCCCAGATCCTTGAACACCACCACCGACGAGCCGTCGCTGACCGCGATGCCGGCCGCCTCCTGGCCGCGGTGCTGCAACGCGTACAAGGCGAAGTAGGCGAGCTTGGAGACCTCCTCGCCCGGCGCCCACACCCCGAACACGCCACACGCGTCTTGCGGGCGCTTGTCGCCGGGGATCAGATCGTGGGAGAGCCTGCCGTCGCCGCGTGCCGCCACAAGCGAAGTCTACGAGCGCAACACGGGCAGGTACGGAGAGAGGTCGGCGCGGGCGCCGCTCGCGGCGACCGCGCCGCCAGCCACGGCGTCCGGCCAGGACGTGCGCCCAGTGGCCAGGCGCAGCCAGGTGAGCGGATCAGTCTGCACCACGTTCGGCGGCGTGCCGCGGGTGTGCCGAGGTCCGGCCACCGCCTGCACCGCGACGAACGGGGGCACCCGCAGCTCCACCGACCGTCCCGGCGCCTGCCGGGCGAGCAGCTCGGCGAGCGCGCGCGCCGCGCAGGCCAGCGCGGCGCGATCCAGCGGCACCGGTGGGCGCTCGGGACTCGCCCGGGACACGTCGTCGCAGTGCCGCACCAGTTCGATCACCGCGAGCGCGGTCACCGGGTCCGCGGGCGGGGGCAGGCGCGGTGGCGGCGGGCGGTCCGGCCCGGCGGCTGCGGCCGAGCCGAGAGGGGCCGCCGACCCGGCGGAAACGTCCGGCCCAACGGATGGGTCCGGCCCGGCGGCCAGCCAGTCGATCAGCGCCGCGCGCTGGGCCGCGTACGCCCGCTCATGGTGAGCACGGGATTCGGGCAAGACAGTCGCGGGATTCAAACCCCGAGATGGGCGGGCAGGGTGCCGGCCCAGGCCGCGCGCAACTCGTCGATCGGGATGGCGAACAGGTCTTCCACCGTCAACTCGGTGCTGAGCATGTCGGTCACCCCGATCCGCGCCTGCGCCTGGCCGTGCTCCTCGCACAACGCCACGAACCGGGCCTGCTCGGTGTGCGGCACGGCGACGATCGCGCGCGCCGTCGTCTCGGAGAACAACAGCACGAACGGATCCGCGCCATCGGGCAGCGTGATCCGCGCACCGACCCCGTTGCGCACGCACGACTCGACCAGCGCCTGCGCCAGCCCGCCCTCGGAGAGGTCGTGCGCGGAATCCACCAGCCGGGCGCGCGAGGCCTCGCCGAGCACCTTGGCCAGCAACTGTTCCGCGGCGAAGTCGACCGCCGGCGGATGTCCGCCGAGGTAGCGGTGCTCGATCTGCATCCACTCCGAGCCGCCGAACTCGTCGCGGGTCTCCCCCAGCAGATACAGCCCGGCGCCGTCGGTGTGGAAGGCGTGCCGGATCCGCTTGGCTACGTCGTCGATGACGCCCAGCACGCCGACCACCGGCGTCGGTTGGATGGTGCTCATGCCGGTCTGGTTGTAGAAGCTGACGTTCCCGCCGGTGACCGGCGTGCCCAGCTCGCGGCAGCCGTCGGCCAGGCCACGCACCGCCTCGGAGAACTGCCACATCACTCCGGGATCCTCGGGCGCGCCGAAGTTCAGGCAATTGGTGACGGCCAGCGGGCGCGCCCCGGTCACCGCGACGTTGCGGTACGCCTCGGCCAGCGCCAGCTGCGCGCCCGCGTACGGGTCCAGCCAGGCGTAGCGGCCGTTGGCGTCCAAGGCGAGCGCGATTCCGGTGGTGGCGTCGTCGGACACCCTGATCATGCCGGCGTTCTCCGGCTGCGCGAGCACGGTGTTGCCGCGCACATAACGGTCGTACTGGTCGGTCACCCAGGACTTGTCGGCCAGGTTCGCCGACGCGGCCAGGCGCAGCACGGTGGATCGGAACTGGTCGCCGCGGCGCGGACGCGGCAGCTCCGCGCCGTCATTGCGCACCACCACGTCCTGCTCGATCGGGCGGGCGATCGGCCGGTTGTACACCGGCCCCTCATTCGCGGCCGTCTTCGGCGGCAGGTCCACGATCAGCTCGTCGTACCAGGTCATCCGCAGCCGGCCGGTGTCGGTGACCTCGCCGATCACGGTCGCGGTCACGTCCCACTTGGCGCACACCGCCAGGAACGCGGCCAAGTTGGCCGGCGTCACCACGGCCATCATGCGCTCCTGGGACTCGCTCATCAGGATCTCTTCCGGCGTCAGATTCGCGTTTCGCAGCGGCACCAGGTCGAGCTGCACATCCATGCCCCCGGTTCCGGCGGCGGCCAGCTCGGTGGTGGCGCAGGACAGACCGGCGGCCCCGAGATCCTGGATGCCGACCACCAGGTCGGCGGCGAAGATCTCCAGGCAGCACTCGATCAGCACCTTCTCGGTGAACGGATCGCCGACCTGCACCGAGGGACGCTTCTGCTCGCTCGCCAGGTCGAACGTCGCGCTGGCCAGCACCGACGCGCCGCCGATGCCGTCCCCACCGGTGTGCGAGCCGAACAGCACCACCTTGTTGCCGACCCCGTGCGCCTGGGCGAGTTTGATCGCGTCAGCGCGCAACACGCCCACGCACAGCGCGTTGACCAAGGGGTTGCCAGCGTAGGAGGCGTCGAACGCGGTCTCCCCGCCGATGTTGGGCAGACCCAGGCAGTTCCCGTAGCCGCCGATGCCGGCCACCACCCCGGGCAGCACCCGCGCGGTGTCCGGGTCGTCGATCCGGCCGAATCGCAGGCTGTCCATCACCGCGACCGGCCGCGCGCCCATGGTCAAGATGTCGCGGACGATGCCGCCGACACCGGTCGCGGCGCCCTGGTAGGGCTCCACATAGGAGGGATGATTGTGCGACTCGATCTTGAAGGTGACCGCCCAGCCGTCACCGACATCGACCACCCCGGCGTTCTCCCCGGGGCCCACCAGCAACGCCGAGCTGGGCGGGGCGTTCTCACTGAACCGCCGCAAGTGAACCTTGGACGATTTGTAGGAGCAGTGCTCGGACCACATCACCGAATAGATCGCCAGCTCGCAGCTGGTCGGCCGCCGGCGCAGGATCTTGCGAATCCGCTGATACTCGTCCGCGGCCAGGCCAAGCGCCTCGTATGGCTGGTCGATCTTGCCGGAGGTGCGCGCCTGCTCGACGGTGTCGATCATCACGCATCAGCCTCGTTCCCGATCGCGCCAACGCCGGGACTCCCCAGCTCGATCCCCGTCATCGACAAGAAGAACGCCAGCCCATCCGCGCTCGGACCGGTGATTGGGTCGATCGCGTGCTCCGGGTGCGGCATCAGCCCGACGATGTTGCGCGCCTCGTTGCATATCCCCGCGATCTCCCGGTAGCTGCCGTTCGGATTGCTGCCGAGATAACGCGCCACCACCTGCCCGTTCGCGGCCAGGTCGTCCAGCGTGCCCGCGTCGGCCACGTACCCGCCCGCGCCATTCTTGATCGGGACGAGGATCTCCTGATCGTCGGTGAACCGCGATGTCCAAGACGTGTGCGCGTTCTCAATGCGCAGCCATTGGTCCCGGCAGACGAACTTGCGCGAGTCGTTGCGGATCAGCGCGCCGGGCAGCAGATGCGCCTCGCACAGCATCTGGAACCCGTTGCAGATGCCCAGCACCGGCAGGCCGCCCAGGGCCGCGCCGATGACGGTCGCCATCACCGGCGCGAAGCGAGCGATCGCGCCGGCGCGCAGGTAGTCCCCGTAGGAGAACCCGCCGGGCAGGATGACACCCGCGACGTCATGCAGCTCGGGATCGGCGTGCCAAAGCGGCACCGCCTCGCCACCGGCCGCTCGCACCGCGCGAATCGCGTCATGGTCGTCCAAGCTGCCAGGGAAAGTCACCACACCTATGCGTACGGCCACAGCCATGAGATTACCGGTCATATGCCGTCCCGCTGGTAACGCGCGCCGTCGCGTCAACGCACGCGATCGCATACGCGAGTTTTCCCCCCGCGAGCCTTTGACGTAAGCTGTTGTGCTATGGGCGCGCTCAACCGTCGACGCGGGTATCCGCAGCGCGCTTCGACGCGCGCCGGATCCGGTCTCGCGAACACAGCTAACACTGGTCGCCCCGGCCCGGTCAAGGCGAATCGCCGCAATAGGGCCAAGAACGTTCGCCCAAGTTCGACCGGCGCCAGCCGTACCCACGGCCGCCGCGCGCCCGCCGGACTGTACACCGGCAGCGCCGTGCTCGGCGCGATCATCGGCAGCGTGCTCTTCTTCGCCACCGGGGGAGCATCACCCAGCCAGCCACACACGAGCCCCCCACCCATCGCTCTCGGCGGTGCGCTCACCACTACGCAAGCGACCAGCCCGAACTTCACGCCATACAGCCCGCCGGCCATCGGGCCTGCGATGCCGGCGACCGCGAGCGCCGTGCCCACCACCACCGTGCCCACCACGACGGCGAGAACTACCGCGCCGGCAAGCGAGACACCGGCGGGCACCACCAGCGCGCCGGCCACCACGGCTCCGACCCAGCGCCCCACTCCGCCCGGCAGGACCACGCCGCCGGCACAACAAGAGCAGCTGTCGCCGACCCAGACTCCGTCCGCGCCACCGCCCCCGAAGCCGTCCACGCCATCGTCCAAACCGACCACCCCGTCCGCCGCGTCCACCCCGACGCCGCAACACCACTTGGACGTGACGCTGGACGCGACCGCCCAGGCCGGAGTGGTCGAGTTGACGATCCGCGTGCGCACCGACGCGCCGTCCGTTCAAATCCACGTCACCGCGAGCGGGCCGAAGTCCAAGTCGTCGGACCTGCGGGGCTCGGTGACGGGCGGAACGGCGACGTTCAAGACATCGCTGCCGCTCGGCAGTGGCAAATACGCCATCGTCTCGACCGTGACCGCCAGTTTCGGCTCGGCGACTACCTCGCCTGTCGTGCTCAACCTGTGAGTTGTCGCGAGCCACCGGTAGCCTGGGACGCGCCTCGGGCGCACGGTCCACTGCTCGGGACGGTGGTCCTGCCCGGCTCGAAGTCGCAGACCAACCGCGCGCTCGTGCTCGCTGCGCTGGCGGACGGGCCGTCCCGGGTGCGCCGACCGCTGCGCGCACGGGACACCGCGCTGATGGCCGACGCGCTGCGCGCCCTCGGCGCTCGGATCGATGACGTCGGCGCGGACTGGATGCTGACCCCGGCTCCGTTGCGGGAGACCGTGGCGCCGGTGCGGGTGGACACCGGGCTCGCGGGGACGGTGATGCGCTTTGTGCCCCCGGTGGCCGCGCTGTCGGCTGCGGCAGTCACCTTCGACGGCGACTCGCGGGCGCGGGAGCGGCCGATGTCCGCGCTGCTCGACGGGCTGCGCCAAGCTGGGGCGACGATCGAGGACGACGGTCGCGGGCGGATGCCGTTCACGGTGCGTGGCACGGGCCGGATGCGCGGCGGGCTGGTGCGGATCGACACCGCCGCGTCCTCGCAGTTCGTCTCCGGGCTGCTGCTGGCCGGCGCCCGATATGAGCGCGGCATGACCGTGCGCCACATCGGCGCCGACGCGGTGCCGTCCCAGCCCCACCTGCGCATGACGGCCCGGATGCTGCGCGACGCCGGGGTGGGGGTGGACGTCGCCGGCTCGACGTGGCGGGTGGTCCCGGGGCCGATCCACGCCCGGGATGTGCTGATCGAACCGGACCTGTCCAACGCCGCGCCGTTCCTGGCGGCGGCACTGGTCACGGGCGGCGCGGTGACGGTGCCCGACTGGCCCGCGCGCACCACGCAGGCCGGCGACGCGATCCGCGAGCTGTTCATCGGCCTGGGCGCGTCGGTCCGGCTGGACGGTGACGGGCTGACCGTGCGCGGCGGCGGCCCGATCGCCGCCATCGACGCCGACCTGCGCGAGGTGAGCGAGCTGGCCACCGTGATCGCGGCGCTGGCCGCTTTGGCCGACGGGCCGTCCAGGCTGTCCGGGCTAGGTCACACCCGCGGCCACGAGACCGACCGGTTGGCCGCGCTGGCCAGCGAGCTGCGCGGCCTCGGCGGCGATGTCGACGAGCTCGCCGACGGATTGGTGATCCGTCCCGTGCCGCTGCGCGGCGGGCTCTGGCACGCCCACGGCGACCACCGGATGGCCACGGCGGGCGCGGTGCTGGGCTTGGCCGTGGACGGGGTGCGGATCGACGACATCGCGGCCACCGCGAAGACGCTGCCGGGCTTCATGGGGCTCTGGTCCAAGCTGGTGCTCGGGCCCGACGCCGAGCCGACCAGCCGGGATCGCTGACCGGACTGGTTGGTGGGACACGTGCCGGCTCGCCCACGGGACGTCCGTCGCCTCGACGAGGACGACGTGCGAGTGCGGCCGGGCCGCGGCAGCCGTCCCCGATCGAAGCGGCGCCCGAGCCATGCCGACGCCGCCGACGGCATCGTGACCGCCGTCGATCGTGGCCGCTATGGGGTGCTCGTCAACGGACGTGCCGTCACTGCCATGCGCGCCCGGGAGTTGGGCCGGGCTGGGATCGTGGTAGGCGATCACGTGCGGGTGGTCGGCGATCTGGGCGGCGGGGCGGACTCCTTGGCGCGCATCGTACGCCGCGATGAGCGGGAGACCGTCTTGCGGCGCACCGCCGACGACGACGATCCCACCGAGCGCGTGTTGGTCGCCAACGCCGACCAGTTGGTGATCGTCGCCGCGCTCGCCGACCCCGACCCCAGCTTCGGGTTGATCGACCGCTGCCTGGTCGCCGCGCTCACCGACGGCCTGGAACCCCTGCTGTGCCTGACCAAGAGCGACCTGGCCAACGCGGACGACGCGCTGGCCCGATACGCGCAACTCGATGTTCCAGCGGTGGTCACGGCGCACGGCAGTGGATTGGAAGCGCTGACCGAGCGGTTGCGCGATCAGGTGTCGGTGTTCGTGGGCCATTCCGGAGTCGGCAAGTCGACACTGATCAACGCGTTGGTGCCGGACGCCAATCGCGCCACCGGAGCGGTTACGGCCATCGGCAAGGGCCGGCACACCTCCTCGTCGGCGGTCGCGTTCCCGCTCCCGGGCGGGGGCTGGGTCGTCGACACCCCCGGGGTCCGCTCCTTCGGCCTGGCGCACGTGGGCGCGGACGATCTGCTCTGGGCGTTCCCAGACCTTGAGGACGGCGCGGTGCGGTGCCCTCCGTCGTGCGAGCACCAGCAGGCAGCTGCGGGATGCGAGCTGGATGCCTGGGTGCGCGGTGGGGAATCCACTGCGGAACGGTTGGTCGCGTTCCGCCGGCTGCTCGCCAGCCGCGCGGACCTGTGAGCACCGCCCGCCGGCTGCTCGCCAGCCGCGCGGACCCGTGAGCACCGCCCGCCGGCTGCTCGCCAGCCGCGCGGACCAATAAGCCCCGCCCGCCGGCCGCTTGGATCGGCGGCATCCGGTTGCGACAACCAATAGGGTTGGGTCGTGCCTATTTCGGTCACCGAGCTGTTCCGCTATCCGGTCAAGTCGTGTCGGGGCGAGCGGCTGACCCGTGCCGCTGTCGAACCGTGGGGTCTGGCGGGCGACCGCCGGTTCATGCTGGTGGACGACGACGGCAACGCGGTGACCGCGCGTGACCGGCCGCGGCTGCTGCTGGTGAATGCGGTCATTGCGGGGAACCATCTGCGGTTGTCCGCCCCCGGGATCGAGCCGCTCACGGTACCGGTACCGGTACCGGTCCGGCCGCGCGGCACCGCCCAGGCAAGGCCCGCGCGCCAGCCCAGCGACGCCAACGAGCCGTGGCAGGATCATCAGCCCGAGATGATCGCGGTGCGTATTTGGCGAAGCAAGCTGGACGCGGCGCTGGCCGCGCCGACTGCGCACGCCTGGTTCAGCGCGGTCGCCGGGGTCTCGGTCCGCTTGGTGTATCTGGACGACCCGACTCGGCGGGCCATGGACCCAGCGCACAGCCGGCCCAGTGATCGGGTCTCTTTCGCGGACGGCTACCCGCTGTTGCTGGCCTCGGAGTCGTCGCTGGCGGCGGTTGACGCCTGGATCGCGACTGGACCGCACGCGGAGGAGGGGCCGGTGCCGATGCGGCGGTTCCGGCCCAGCGTCGTGGTGGCCGGCGCGCCGGCATGGGCGGAGGACGGGTGGCGACGGATCCGCGTCGGCGAGACCTTCTTCCGGGTGGCTCGGTCGTGCGACCGGTGCGTGATGACCAGGCTCGACCCGGACACCGCGCGCATGGGCCATGAACCGATGTCGTCGCTGGCACGACACCGTCGCTGGGACGACAAACTCTGGTTCGCGGTGAACTTGATCCCGGAGGGACCGGGCGCGCTGGCGATCGGCGACGAGGTTCAGATTATCGACTCTGGACCCGCTTTCGAACCGCTGCGTTGAGACACACGCCAGCACACGTTTCGCACCAGCCCCACCAGTACCGCTAGGCTCTTTCCAGCACGTGCGTGTCTCGTTCCGCCGGAGGGGAAGCCGGCGGCATCGCGCGTGCCGAAGGTACGGTGAGTTATGAGCGCTAAGGTGCGCGAACGACACGTCAGGGCGGTCGACGCGAAGCGTCCGCTTCGTCCGGCGACGGAGCGGACGCTGGCTGAGCCACGGTTCCTGACCGTCGCCGAGGTCGCCGCGGTTATGCGAGTGTCCAATATGACGGTCTATCGGCTGGTGCATGGCGGAGAGCTCGAGGCGATCCGCGTCGGGCGGTCGTTCCGGGTGCCCGAGAGCGCCGTCCACGAGTATCTGCAGGCGGCTTTCGTCAAAGCGGGCTGACTCGTTCGGGCGAGCGAGTTCGCCGGCACGCGGCGCGGCGCCAGCCGCGTGGCACGAGTGCGCTGGTCCTCGCGCGTCGGCCAGCGTCGGTCCCGCATGACGTCGATGGCGAGATTGCCGGTAAGCTGTGTGGTTAGTTCCCAATTCGATGAGGGTTGTTCATGGGCTCTGTGATCAAGAAACGGCGCAAGCGGATGGCTAAGAAGAAGCACCGCAAGCTGCTGAAGCGCACGCGCGTCCAGCGTCGCAACAAGAAGTAGCGCCGTGATCGCGCATCGCGCGCAGATCACCAGTCGGTTCCTAGCGGTGACCGTGGGCTGAGTTTGGCATGTCCGGTGGCGGTTCGGCCGATCGCGAGCCAGGCGGTGCGTTGAACGCCACCCGGGCGGGACGCCTGGGACATGCCGCTGGTCGCGGGTGGGCGTTCGCGCGTCGGCGCGCCACGGGTGACTACGAAGTGGACCGCTACGGCCTAGACCCCGATCTCGCCGAGCGAGTCATCTACCCCGCCTTCCTGCCGCTGTACCGCGACTGGTTCCGGGTGGAAGTGACCGGCCTGGAGAACGTGCCCGACACCGGCGGCGCGCTGATCGTCGGCAACCACGCCGGTGGGCTGTGGGCGATCGACGCGGTCATGGTCACCCTGGCGATCCACCAGGAGCATCCGGCGCACCGGTTCCTGCGCTCGCTCGCCGCCGATCTGGTGTTCCGCGCCCCGGTGCTCGGGTGGATGGCCCGCGCCGGGGGTGGCGCACCGGCCCGCCATCCCGACGCCGACGAGCTCCTGGCGGCCGGCGAGCTGGTCGGGGTGTGGCCGGAGGGTTTCAAAGGCATCGGCAAGCCGTTTCGCGAGCGGTATCACCTGCAGCGGTTCGGGCGCGGCGGGTTCGCGGTCACGGCGCTGCGGGCCGGCGCGCCGATGATCCCAGTGTCGATCATGGGTTCCGAGGAGACCTACCCCGTGCTCGGGCATGCCAAGGCCCTGGCGCGCCTGCTGGATCTGCCGTACTTCCCGATCACGCCGACGTTCCCCTGGCTGGGGCCATTGGGCTTGGTTCCGCTTCCGGTGAAGTGGCGCATCGAGTTCGGCGCTGCGGTCCCAACCACGGGGTTGGGACCGGAGGCGGCTGAATCCGAGGACGTGGTGTTCGAGCTGGCTGACCGGGTGCGTGACACGATCCAGACCACCCTGGATCGGATGGTCACGGAGCGGCGCTCGATTTGGGCATGGAACGCGTGACGGGAACACCTCAGCAGGGAGGATCGACAGACCGCGCCCGGGCATTCACAAGGCCAGACGGTCGTGGCGGCACTGGGCAGCTCGTTGTCGTGGCGTCGCGGCAGATGGTTCGCGAGGACCGGGAGCTGCTCACGCCACCGATGCTGGGCGCGCCCGGCCGGGGCGATCGTGGTCGTCGCTGAGCACGCGCCAGCGCGCCGCCCGTAGGTGGCGGCGCACCGACCGACCGGCGAGGGCCACTAGTGCGGTGGCGCCCGCGACCGCCAGGGC
>WQZC01000057.1 GCA_009780925.1 Actinomycetes bacterium
CAGCCTCTACGGCGGGCTGTTCGTGCTGGCGGCGGCGACCGAGACCACGTTGAGCTACCAGGCCGTGGCGCCCGGGGTGACGGTCGTTGACATCGGGCCGGTGGGCCACCCGGGCGGTTGCGACCAACCGGGCCGATCCTGCGCGGACGCGACCCCGCCCCCGCACGTGAACATCACCGTGGTGCCGAGTTAGCGTTCGCCCCCAGGGTCGCGCCGGCGGATCGTTTCATCGCTCCCGCTCGGTCGCGGCGGTCGGACTCCATTGACGGTCGGACACCGTGAATCGGCCGGGCACCGTGAATCACGAGCCACCACCACCAGCTCGGTCAACCGCCGCTGATCGGTTCCACGGTCATGGCGCAGACCCGGAACAATAGTCGCGCCTGAAATCTCGTCGTGTCGTTCGGCGGAATCACCTGGACCGCGTCGGAGTTATCGGCGTCGCATGTCGAGTCGTTCGTCAGTGCGGCGGCGGCGGTGGCTCCGGGGGCAAGCTTCACGGTGCGGGCCGGACTAGTCGACCTGGCCGCTGGCGTGCCGACCAGCCGACCCCCAACAAGCAACTGCACGGTGGGGAATCCGGCGAGGGAGCATGTCGCCGTGCCCTTGTTGGTGAACAGGATGTCGGCGAATTGTTCTCCGGCCGTGCCGGAACCGCGCTGCACGGCCACCGCGAGGTCGCGGCCGGCGCACGCGGGCACCGCTGACGGCGCGGCCGGCGTGCCGCGGGACGGGGTCGGCGCGGGCGAGGGGGCGGGCCGGTTCGACTTGGTCGGGCGCGCTGCGGCGACGGTGCTGGCGGGCACCGGAGTCTTCGGGAGCAAGCTATCGGAGGCGACGGCGCTCGCTGGCGCCGACGTCACCGGGGGCAAACCAGCCGACACCGCGACGGACGGCGCTGACGCGGTCAAGGAGGCCTCGGCGCCGCCACTCACCGGCGCTGAAGTCGATCGTCCGCTCTCGTCACCGGAGGACGCCGCCGGGCAACCCGAAAGCGCCAGACAGCAAGCGCCGAGCGCGCCTATCATCGCGAACCGCGCCCCGAGCCGGCTCCCCATCAGTTGATCCGCAAGTCGGTGCCATATGGCATCGACGCCTGCTGAGTGGCGGAATTGGCGGAAATCGCCGACCAGAGCTGCTGGTAGGCGGTCACATTGGTCATCGAATAACATCCGGCCTGACTGCACGCGGTCCATTCGGTCAGCGGCCCGCCGAAATTGAGCTTCGCTTTGCCAGCATAGGTCCCGGTCAGCGAGATGGTCGCCCATTGCAGCGGTTGCGCCGTGACATAGATCTGGGGCAGGACGATGGTCCGGGTCGGAGCGGCCCCGCCCGCCAGGTACTGCAGGTCGGCCATCGTCCAGCCGTTGTTGCATTTGCTGGCGGTCGCAGTGGTGGAACAACCGTCAGCGGAACCGTTGAAAACGAACTGGGCCGAGGTCGCGCCCAGGTAGCCGGTGAGCCAGTTCTTGCTCTCGGCCACCGTGGCGGAGAATCCGGGTTCCATGTCGTCGGCCCCGGCCACCTTGATGTTCGGGTATTTCGCCGCGTAGGCGACCAGCGGATTGATCACCGCAGTCGCCCACATCTTCCCCGCCGTGGCCGTCACGTCGACGTCGTTGTTGGTGCCGACGGCCAACAGCAATGGCGCGTTCGCCTTCTGCTTGCTCGCGTACCCGTCGATGTACGCCTCCAATGCGCTCACCACGGCGGCATTGGACACGAACTTGGTGCCCGCGGTGAGCAGCACCCCGCCCCGGGTCTGGTCTTGCCCGCCCATCTCCAGCACGATCAAGTACTGGTGCCCGGACGGATTGGCCGCCGCGTCGGCCGCTCCCATCACCTTGGTTATCGCCGCGTCCGTCGTGGTGTTGCCGGTCAGATTGCGCAGGTATCGGCTGGTGGACACCGGGGCCGGGGTGACCTGCGGCACGACCGGTTTGGGAGCCGTCGAGATCGCGTAGCTGGCGGGGGCGGAGGCTCCGATCATGTTGAGCGCGGACACGCTCACGGTGTACGCGGTGCCGGCGACCAGGCCGGTGACTGTCGTGCCAGTGGCAGTGACCGTGGTCACCTTGTTGCCCGGATTCACCACCACCCGATACCCGCTGATCTTCGCTCCGCCGTCGCTGGCCGGGGCTTTCCAAGTCAGCGCGATCGCGGTTTGCGTGCTGGTGCCGCCGAGGGTTTGCGGCGCGAGCGGCGCGGTCGCGCCAAAGACCGGCAGCTCGAGGCAACTGGGCAACGCGACGTTGGCGCCGGCGCCGACGTTGACCGCGGTGGCGCACACCATCTGATCTGCCGCGCTGACCGGGATGGTCGCGCTGAACCCATGCGCGGCGCCCCAGCCGGGGTGGCTCTTGGCGATGTCGCCGCGGTCGACGCCCGCCACCAACGTGCCGACGGCGACCCCACCGGCGGTGACCGAAACCGAGATCGGGCTGGCAGTGTTTGGATCAATCGCCCAGCCGGTGACCGTCGCCGCCGAGGTGCTGGCGCGGGTCACCGTCTCCAACGCCCCGAACGGGTTGTTGTCGACCGCGACGGTCTTGCAGCCGAGACTCGTGTTGGCCCCGGCTCCAACATTGACCGCGGTGACGCACACCTTGACCGATCCATTGACCGGGTAGGCGATGGCGGCGGTGTAACCGTGCTTCGCGCCGTACGCCGGGTACGCCTTGGCGACGTCCGTTCTGGACCCATTGGCGGTCACCGCGCTGGTCGCCGTTCCCACCGTGATCCGAACACCGATACCGGAGGTGGGGCGGTTCGGGTCAGCCGCCCAACCGCTCACCTGAACCTTGCCGGCGACGAACTGGACGCTGTCCAAGTGCCCGAACGGGTTGTTGTTCACCAGCACGGTCTTGCAGCCCAGGCTCGCGTTCGCCCCTGACCCGATATTCAACGCGGTGGCGCACACCTTCACGCTGCCGTTCTTCGGATAGGCGATCAACGCTGAATAGCCATGCTTCGCGCCATACGCCGGGTATGCCTTGGCGACGTCGGTCCTAACGGCATTGGCGGTGACAGTGTGCACCGACGTTCCCACCGTTATCCGAACCCGTATGCTGCGCTTTGGGTTGTTCGGGTCAACCGCCCAGCCGGTGACTTGGACTTTGCCGGTGACGAACTGGGCGCTCCCCAGACTCCCGAACGGGTTGTTGCTCAGCTTCACCGTCTTGCACCCCAGACTCTTGTTCGTCCCGGGACCAATGTTCAACGCGATGGCGCACACCTTCACACTGCCGGTCTTCGGATAACTGATCGACGCGGAAAACCCATGTTTCGCCCCATACGCGGGATGCGCTTTGGCGACGTCCGCCCTCGAAACATTGGCGGTGACAGTTTGCACTGAATTCCCCACCGTTATGCGAACCACGATGCCGGTCTTCGGGCTGTTTGGATCAACCGCCCAACCGCGCACTTGCACCTTGCCGGGGACGGGCTTGGCGCTGTCGAAATACCCAACCGGGTTGTTGGCGGTCGCGGCGCCAGCGGATGCGCCCCCGGCTGCGGTCAAGCCCGAAACGGCGAGAGCCAGCGCGACAATCCCCACCACCGACCCCAGTGTCGAGGACCTCCCAGACAACCGGAGCCCCCGACGGGCCGAACAACGGTGTTTCCCCAGCCTCCCGTCTTTCCCAGGCCCGTTTACGGCTAGCAGCGCAGAAAGCTTCGGCACCGGTCATCCAATCTTTTGGACGCGAGCACCGTCGGCATTGGGCGGCTTGCGCCCATGATCCGCCGGGAGGGCCTTCCCCTGCCCCTGCTCGCTCGCACCGGATCAGTATACGGCGGTTCACGGGCAATATTTCAGCGTGTCGGCTTGAGGAAAGGTGGGTAATAGGCCAGAATAGATGCCCGTCTTGGACGGGGAGGGTTTGACGATCGCGCTCGACGCGGGAGCGCTGGCGCTCGGATCGTGTTGTGGGGCGCTCGTCGCGGCGGCTGGTCGGCCCAGCGCGATCCTTGCCCGCCAACGGTCAATCACCGCCTCCAGATTGGCCGGCTAGGCAATCCGAACCATGATCACTTGGGCGTCGACCGCCTCATAGGTGGTCCGCGCCCGGCGATCACGAGTCGCCAGCACCGCGCCGCGCAGACCAAGCTCAAGACGCTATTCCAACTCTTGATCGACAAGCACTGCACAACCGAACCGCAGATCGCGATCGCCACCCACGGCGACGCGACCCGCGACCGGGGCCCGCTCAGATCGGGCAGTTCAAGTCCGACAATCCGGTTGACGACGAGTTGGACAGCCTGTTCCTCATCGCGGACGAGAAGCAGGTTCCGATCGACGCGGGCACGTCAAGTCAGTCATCGGCGACCGGCAACCGCTCGGCGACCTCACGTTCAAGGGCATCGCCAAAGCCGTCACCGACAAGTGGACCGTGCGCATCCTTGCTGATCAGCAACGGCGCGTCGGTGCGGCAGCGGTCGCAGGAGTTCTACGCCGACATCTTCGGACCGGACGCGATCACCCCGGTCCACGACCCCGACGCGATCGCGGAGACCATCGCCGCGATCATCGGCTCCGAGGAAGGCCGGGACCTAGGCGACATCACCGACGACCTGAAGACTGCGGCGGGGAAGGAGGTCGCGTGGCGAGTCGGGCGGTTGGTGGACCGCTGCCCCGGGGTGGCTCAGGCCTGGGAGCGCAGGTACGCCGCGAGCGCCACCAGGGTCGGGTCATTGCTGGAGGCCTTGGCGGTGCTGTCATCGCCGTCGGTCTCAGTCAGGTCGCCCAGTTTGTCCTTGCAATCACCAGATGAATAGACGGTGAGCCTGTTCTGGTCCGCCTCGGTCAAGCCGATCGAAACATTGGCGCTGGTGTCGGTCAAACAGACCGTCGTCTGGTTCTGGTCCAAATACACGCTGAACTGCCCGTCAGCAGTCACATTGCCGTTCGCGTCGAGGCGCGTGGTCCCCGGACTCAAGTTCAGCGAGTCGGACGAGTTGTAAATCATGCTGATCAAAGGCAGGTACTTGGCTGACTGGTCGCCCGCAGCGGCCGTCAGGGGCGCCGCCGGCGCGCTGGTCGCTGGCGCGGTCGCCGGGGGGCTCGCTGGCGTGGCGACCGTCGCCGGGGCGCTCTGCCCGGCCGGGGCGGCGGCTGGCGTCGTGTTCGCGGATTTCCCACCGCCCGATGATCCGCATGCCGCCAGGGCACCGGTGAGCACGAGGGCGGTGATGCTGACCGCGACACCGCGGGCGTGGGTCTGGCGCATTTTGATCCTTTGCTAGGGATTGATGACTTTGCGGATACGAAGAGGAGCCGCCGCGCGCGACCGCATCTGCTAACCGCCTCCGCACGAGCGTACCGTGGGTGACCCCCAAGCCGGTACCGAACCCGGAGCAGCTTGTCAATCGCCAGCCGTGACCGGCGGCGGCCGGCGTTGATTAGCGCCCGTCGATCACCCAGACAGGGCGAGCGCTCCCTCGCGGGAGCGGGCGCCCGACGCGCTCGTGAACCGACTCCGCAGTTCTCCCGATCCCTCAACACACGAACGGGAGCAACTTCTTGGACGCGCTCTGATAGGCGCGATACCTGCAGCGTCCTGGTGAATAACCGCCCGAGCGTCGAAAACGCCAGGCACCAAATCACCAGGCCGGCACCGCCCAGCGCGACCCCGGCGGCCACCAACCAGCCACTGGCGACGCACGCGACACGGAAATAGTTCAGCGCCAGCGGCCGCATAGCCGACGACGGCCATGAGAACAGTCACGAGGAGTCCGCCGACAACAGCACGTTGGCCCCCGCGCCGGACACCGCCAAGCCATCCGGCCCCGCCGTGACGCCAGCCACCCGCAATCCGTATGGCAGCGCGGGCAGCGGGATGGTGGCGTTCAGCGCGCCGGCGAGCTGCCCGGCCAGCGCTGACGGCAACGCGCCCGACGTGGCGGACCGCACATCGCGCACGGTCAGCCGCAGCGACCCGTCCACGACGGCGAACTGCCCGGAACCACTGACGGTCAGCGCGCCGAACCCGGGCACCGTCACGGAAGCCGTGACCGCGACCCCGCCATCCACCGGGGCCAGGGTCAGGCCGGCGATCCCCGCATGGGCCGCCACCTGCTGGTAGGGCCAGGTCACCGTGCCGGTCACCCGGTCGACCCGCAGCTGGTCCACCTTCCGGTGGATCAGCTCGGACGCCGACAGCCGCAGCCCGTGCAGGCGCACATCGAGTTTCGCCGTGCCCAGCGCGCCGACGCGGACCGCGTCGGCGCGCACCGCCACGTCGTCATACTTGCCACCAATCACCTGGGTCAGGAACGGCACGCCGTGGATCCGCACGCTCGGCCGGTCCGCGAACTGCGCGTATCCGGCCAGCTTCGAAGCCGCGGCGCGCTGCGCGACCAGCACGCCGACCCGATCGGCTGCCACCAACAAGGCGACGAAGGCGATCAATACGGTGAGCCAGAGTCTCCGCCGGTGGCGAACCCGTCGCTCGGCCCGCTTGGCGGCGGATCTCGTCTGCGCGTGGTCGGTCATGGCGCGCCGGCTACACCGAGACGCACTGCGGGCCGAGCAACGCCTTCAGGTCGCCCATCAGGTCCGAGGACGCGCTCACCCGGAACCCGTCGGCCAGCCGCAGCCGATGGGCGCCCTCACCATCGCCCAGCGTCAGGTGCACCTCGGTGGTGCCCGGGTGGGCGGCGAGCACTTCGCGCAGCCGCGCCACGATGGGCGGGGTGCAGCGCGTGGGCGCCAACCGCACCACCACCGGGCCGCGCGGGCCCTGCGACAGATCTGGCAGCGTCAAGTCGGTGACGATCAGTTTGATCGCGTCGTCCCGGGCGTCCACCCGGCCCTTGATCACCACGATCGCGTCCTCGATGACGTTCGCGCCGACCTGCTCATAGGTCTTGGGGAAGAACAGCAACTCGATCGAGCCCTCAAGATCCTCCAGCGTCGCCTGCGCCCACGAGGCGCCGGCCTTGGTCACTCGCCGGCTCACCGCGGACAGGATGCCGGCCACGGTGACCGTCTGCCCGTCGGCGGCCTCATCGGCGCGCAGCGCGGCGAGCGAGCAATCCGCCGCGCCGGCCAGCACGTGCTCCACCCCGAACAACGGGTGGTCGGACACGTACAGCCCCAGCATCTCGCGCTCGAACGCCAGCAGCACCGGCTTGTCCCATTCGCCCTCAGGCACCTGAACGGCGAACACATCGGCCCCGCCGCCGGCGCCCACGAGCCCGCCGAACAGGTCGAACTGCCCGATCGCCTCGGCTCGCTTGGTGCCCATCACCTGTTCCAGCGCCTGCTCATGCACATTGATCAGGCCGCGCCTGGGATGGCCCAGCGAGTCGAACGCCCCGGCTTTGATCAGCGCCTCGATCACCCGCTTGTTGCACACCATCGCGTCGACCTTGTTCAGGAAATCGGCGAAATCGGTGAACGCGCCCTTCGCCTGCCGCGCGGCGACAACCGACGCCACCACGTTGGCGCCCACATTCCGCACCGCCGACAGGCCGAAGCGGATGTCCGCGCCGGTTGGGGTGAAGTTCGCGTCGGAGGCGTTCACGTCCGGCGCCAGCACGCGGATGCCCATCCGCCGGCACTCGGCCAGGTATCCGGCCAGCTTGTCCTTGTCGTCTTTGACCGAAGTCAGCAACGCGGCCATGTACTCAGCCGGATAGTTGGCCTTGAGATACGCGGTCCAGTACGAGACCAGACCGTAGGCCGCCGCGTGCGCTTTGTTGAACGCGTACGAGGCGAACGGGACCAGGGTGTCCCACAGCGCCTTGATGGCGCCGTCGCTGAACCCGTTGGCGCGCATGCCGTCGCGGAACGGCACGAACTCGGCGTCCAACACCTCTTTCTTTTTCTTGCCCATCGCTTTGCGCAACAGATCGGCTTTGCCCAGGCTGTACCCGGCCAAGTGCCGGGCTATTTCCAGCACATGCTCCTGGTAGACGGTCAGCCCATACGTCTCGTCCAAGATCGGGGCGAGCGCGGCGGCGAGCTCCGGGTGGATGTACTCCACGGGTTGTTGGCCGTTCTTGCGCGCCGCGTATTTCAGGTGCGACTTCATGCCCATCGGGCCGGGGCGGAACAGCGCGCCGAGCGCGACGATGTCCGCGAACTTGTCCGGCTTCATCGCCCGGCACAACTGCCGATAGCCGCTGGAGTCGAACTGGAACACGCCCAAGGTGTCACCACGCGCCAACAGCTCGTAGGTGTTCAGGTCGTCGAGCGTCCGGCTCAGCGCGTCGAGGTCGAGTTCGACGCCGCGGTTGGCGGCCACGTTGCGCACCGCGTCGTCCAGGATGGTCAGGTTCCGCAGCCCGAGAAAGTCCATCTTGATCAGGCCGAGGCTCTCGCAGGTCGGGTAGTCGAACTGGGTGATGATCGCCCCGTCCTGCTCCCGCTTCATGATCGGGATCAAGTCCAGCAACGGCTGCGAGGACATGATCACCCCGGCGGCGTGCACCCCCCACTGCCGCTTGAGGCCTTCCAGGCCCTTGGCGGTGTCCACCACTTTGCGCGCGTCGACATCGGCCTCATACAGCGCGCGGAAGTCGCCTCCCTCGTTGTACCGCTCATTCTCTGGGTCGAAAATGTTCCCCAACGCGAGGTCGCGGCCTTGCACCGGCGGCGGCATCACTTTGGTGATCTTCTCGCCCATGGCGAAGGGGTAGCCGAGCACTCGGGCGGCGTCCTTGACCGCCTGCTTGGCTTTGATGGTGCCGTAGGTGACGATCTGGGCGACCCGGTCGTCGCCGTACTTGTCGCTCACATAGCGGATCACATCGGCGCGCCCACGCTCGTCGAAGTCCACGTCGAAATCGGGCATGGAGATCCGGTCCGGATTCAGGAACCGCTCGAAGATCAGCCCATGCACGAGCGGGTCCAGGTCAGTGATCCGCATCGCGTAGGCGACGATCGACCCCGTGCCGGAGCCGCGCCCGGGACCGACCCGGATGCCATGGCCCTTGGCCCAGTTGATGAAGTCCGCGACCACCAGGAAGTAACCGGCGAAGTTCATCTGCACGATCACGCCGATCTCGTAGTCGGCGCGCTCGCGGACCGCCGCGCTGATGCCCTCGGGGTAGCGCGCGACCAGGCCCCGCTCGGCCTCCTTGCGGAACCAGGACTCCTCGGTCTCCCCCGCCGGCACCCCGAAGCGCGGCATGTAGCTGCCGTTGCCCTCGGTGAAGCTGACCTCGCAGCGCTCGGCGATGGCCAGGGTGTTGTCGCACGCGGCCGGCAGCCCGTGCCGGTCCGCCCACAACGCGCGCATCTCGGCCGGCGACTTCAAGTAGTAATCGGCGCCATTGAACTTGAACCGCTTCGGGTCGGCCATGGTCTTGCCCGATTGCACGCACAGCAGCACCTCGTGCGCGTCGGCGTCCTCGGCGCGGGTGTAGTGCAGGTCGTTGGTGGCCACCATCGGCAGATCCAGGTCCGCGCCCAGGCGCAACAGCCCCGCGCGGACCCGGTTCTCGATGTCCAGGCCGTGGTCCATCAACTCCAAGTAGAAGTTGCCCGCACCGAAGATGTCCCGGAACTCGGCGGCGCTGGCCCGCGCTTTGTCGTAGTCGCCGATGCGCAGCCAGGTCTGGATCTCCCCGGACGGGCAGCCGGTGGTGGCGATCAAGCCTTCGGCGTACTGCGCCAGCAGCTCCCGATCGGCGCGCGGCTTGTAGAAGAAGCCCTCCAGCGATGATCGGGACGCCAACCGGAACAGGTTGTGCATCCCCGCCGTGGACTCGGCCAGCAGCGTGAGGTGGGTGAACGCGCCACCGCCGGAGATGTCGTCCTCGCCGCCCTCGGCCCAGCGCACCCGGGTGCGGTCGTAGCGCGCGGTTCCCGGGGTCAGGTAGGCCTCCATGCCGATGATCGGCTTGACCCCGGCGGCGCGCGCCTTGCAGTAGAAGTCGTAGGCGCCGAACACATTGCCGTGGTCGGTCATCGCCAGCGCCGGCATGCCCATCTCGGCGGTCTGCGCGAATAGCTCGTCCAGCCGGGCCGCCCCATCGAGCATTGAGTACTCAGTGTGGACATGCAGATGCACAAAGGAGTCGTTCCGGCCGTTCGCCACTGCTCAGCTCAACCCTCTCCATCGCGCTGGCATCGATTCTGCCTCGCGCCACCGACAACCTCGGCCAGGCCCACCGAACCAGCCGCGGCCAGTCCGCGCGACGCGCCGCCGGAACGCGACCGATCGACCGGCCGCCAGGCGCTCACGAACTGACGCGGAGCGCGTCCAGCGCGTGCCGCAAGTCCGCGGGCGGCGGCGCGGTCACGGTCAACCACTCCCCCGTCGCGGGGTGCTCGAAGGACAGCGAGCAGGCGTGCAGCCACTGCCGGGCGAGCCCCAGCCGAAGCGCCAGCGTCGGATCGGCGCCGTATGTCAGGTCGCCGACGCACGGATGGTTGATCGCCGCCATATGCACTCGGATCTGATGGGTGCGGCCGGTCTCCAGACGCACTTCGAGCAGCGTCGCCGCCCGGAACGCCTCCACCGTCTCGTAGTGGGTCACCGACACGCGACCACCCGCGATCACCGCGAACTTGTACTCCGCGCCCGGATGGCGCCCGATGGGAGCGTCGATGGTGCCGCGCGTCGGATCCGGATGCCCTTGCACCAACGCCGCGTAGCGCTTGTCCACGGTTCGGCGCCGAAACGCGCGCTTGAGCACCGAGTAGGCGAGCTCGCTCTTGGCCACCACCATCACCCCGGTGGTGCCGACATCGAGCCGATGCACCACGCCGTGGCGCTCCGCCGCCCCGGAGGTGGCGATCCGGTAACCCATGGCGGCCAGCCCGCCGAGCACCGTCGGTCCCGACCAGCCGGGGCTGGCGTGCACCGCGACCCCGACCGGCTTGTCCACCACCACCAGGTGCTCATCGTCGTAGCACACCGTCAAGCCCTCGACCGGTTCCTCCTCGACCGCGGGCCGCGCCTCGGGCAGCCGCACCTCCAGCAACGCCCCGGCGCGCACTTTCGCCGAGCGCGCCGGCGCCGTTCCGTCGAGCAGCACGTCACCGGCGTCCACCAGCGCCGCGGCGCTGGTGCGCGACAACCCAAACAATCGGGCCAGTGCCACATCCACCCGCAGCCCGTCCAGGCCGTCGGGGACCGAGAGCACCCGCGGCTCACTCATCCGCGCCGCTCACCAGTCATGCCGGACGCCGGCTCCGGCCGCCGTTGAGGTCGATGCCGGCCACGGCGACGATGGCGGCGACGATCGCGCCCACCACGATGGCCGAGTCCGCCAGGTTGAAGATCGGCCAATGCTCCCCGTCCGGCCCGAATAGGCTGACCCAATCCACCACGTGCCCACGCCCCGGGCCGGGCGCGCGGAACAGCCGGTCGACCAGATTGCCCAGCGCGCCGCCGAGGACCAACCCAAGCGCCACCGCCCAGGCGGTCGAGCGCAGCCGTCGCGCCGTTCTCAAGATCACTGCCACGATGACCACTGCCAGCGCGGTCAGCACGACCGTCGCGCCGGTACCAACAGAGAACGCGGCGCCAGAATTGCGCGCCTGCTGCAAATAGAACAATCCCCCCAAAATTCGCACCGGCTGGTGGCCATCACCAAGCTCAGCCACCACCAGCGCCTTGCTCACCAGATCCGCGACCAGCGCCAACGCGGCCACCCCCGCGAACAGCGCCGCCTTGGGTCGCCCACGCCGGTGGGCGACCACGCCGGCCTGCGCCTCCTCCACGGTCACACCACCATTGTCGCCCACCACGACCGCGCCGCCCGCGCGGCTCGGCGACGCTCCTCCCGCAGCTCGCGCGCCACGTCCGGGGTGGCCATCGGGAAGGCCTCGCGCCGGTCTTCCGGGAGGGCCCGGGACGCTGTCGGGGCGCTGGGGTCCCGATCGGCCCGGCGCGCTCACCCGCTCCGACCCGCCGCGACCCGTTCGACGAAGTCCCGGACCCCGGCTTCGAGATCGAACTCCGGGAAGTAGCCGAGAATCTGATTCGCGGGGGTGATGTCAAAACGGTAGTAGTTGCCGACGCCCCGTCCGCCATAGTCCAGTCCGGGTCCGACCGACGCCACCACGTCCGGAATCACCAACCGAATGGCGTCGACGACGTCGTGCAGCGAGCTGACCACCCCGGTTCCGATTTGGAACAATTGATAGCCGGTGTAATCGGCGCTCAGCGCGCGGCACACCGCCTGCGCCACATCGCCGAAGTAGACCAGGTCGGTCCGCTGATCGCCGCCCACCGGCACCTCGATCGGCTCGCCGCGGCAGGCGGACTCGATCACGGAGCTGACCAGCCCGGTCTGCTTGTGCCGATCGTCTCCCTTGCCCGGGCCATAGGTTGACATCAGCCGGACCATGGCGACGGTCATCCCGCTCACCTCGGCGAATTTCGCCGCCAACTGCTCGCTGGCCCGTTTGGCCACGCCGTACGTCCCGTGCGGCGTGGCCGACAGCCCCAGCGGCACCGGCTCGAAGCGCGGATGGGTGTACGGCGGCGCGAGCTGGCCGAGCGCGTCCTTGGAACTCATGCAGACCACCCGCGAGACGCCCTCGGCCCGCGCCGCCTCCAACACCACGGCGGTGCCATAGACGTCGACCTGATAAGTCTTGAACAGCGATCCAGCGGTCTTGTCGTCGATGACGGCGGCCATATGCGCGACGCGCTCAACCCCGAAATCGCGCAACGCGCGACGGACCGCCGCCATATCGGTGACGTCGGCCACCACGAGCGGGACCTCGACCGCCGGCCCCGTCAACAACGAGCGGTCATCGCGGTTATCCAGAATGACCACCCGCTCGCCTTGTTTCAAAAGCCGCTCCACGACCCACGGGCCCATGACGCCGCAGCCACCGGTCACCAAGACAGTCATCGCATCCTCCGTTTTCTGGGGGTGTCGCC
>WQZC01000058.1 GCA_009780925.1 Actinomycetes bacterium
CCGCGAATTCCCCGGGCTGGTCGAGCCGGTGCGCTACGAGCTCGGCGACGAGCGGTCGGCGCGGGAAGCGGTCGAGCAGACGGTGGCGGTGTTCGGCGGCCTGAACGCCGTCGTCGCCAACGCTGGGGTCTGGCACGGCGGCCTGTTCACCCAGGTGGACATGCGGGCCTGGTCCCAGGTGATCACCGACAACGTGCTCGGCACCGCGCAGTTGTGTCGCGCCGCGCTGCCCGAGCTGCAGCGCGGCGCCGGCGACCGCAGCCTGACCATCGTCTCCTCGGTGGTCGGGCAGATCGGCGGCGTCGGCGATTCGGCGTATGCCTCGGCCAAGGCGGCGCTGCTGGCGTTGACCCGGACCCTGGCGCAGGAGTCCGCCCGGCGCCAGGTGCGCGTCAACGCGGTCGCGCCCGGGTTCGTGCGCACCGACATGACCGCCGGCCTGCCGGCGGGCGCGGCGCGCCGGGTGCTGGACCAGGTTCTGCTCGGCAGGCCCGGTGAGGCGGCCGAGGTCGCCGCCGCGATCGTGTTCCTCGCCTTGGACGCCACCTACTGCACCGGGACGACGCTCACCGTGGACGGCGGCTGGTCGCTGTAGCGCCGACGGTTCCGAGCGCGGGGCCGCGCCGCCGGTGCCGGGCGCGGGCCGGGTCGTGACCCGCTCCCGCCCCTGACACACCTTGATCAATGCGCGTTTCATGCCAATAGTTGGCTTGAAACGCGCATTGATCAAGGCCATCACTGGACGGCGCCCGGCCCCGTCAGGGCTGGTCCCGCTTCGCCTGGGCGTTCGCCTGGGCGCGCGCGAACGAGTTGGCCAGCGCGGTCGCGCCGAGTAGCGCGAACGGTCCGTCCGCGTCGTGCGCGATGCCCTGCGCCGCCGAGACGCCGTCGTGGCTGAGGTGACCGCGCGGCTGGATGCCGACGATCTCCCCCCGCATCGCGCGCGCCAGGTAGATCGTGTAGTCGGCGTTGATGAAGCCCAGCCCGTCCGCGCCGAAGTTGGCCACCGGGCTGACCATGTCCGCGGCGATGGACACCCGCACCAGTGGGGAGAGCGGCTCGCCGTCCACCAGCGGGTGCGTGTCGCGCATCCAGATGCCGGCACGCATGCCCGCCTCCCGCTGGCCGGGCCGGGCTGGCCAGGCGGGCCACAGATCCCACGGCGGCGCCCAGTCATCCGGAGCGAGGACAGGCGGCATGGAACTGTCCGGGCAGGGCGCGTCCCACGCGGGAAGTTGCGCTGGCACGCTCGGCGGCTGCTCACTGCGGCGCAACAGCACGGCCGTGCCCCGCCCAATGGGCTCGCCGCACTGGGCGACGGTTGTCTCCAGCACGGTGATCCGTCGCCCGTCGCGGATCACGCGCCCGGACACCGACAGCGGCGCCAGCGGAACCGAGCGGAACATGTCCACGGTGAGCCGGGCACAGACCAGCTCCTCGTCTCGGGCCAGCGCCTGGTCGGTTTCCCGCGCGGCCAATCCGCCCACCAGCCGGCCGTGCAGAATGCCGCCCCACGGGCTGGTGGCGAAGGCGCGCGGCACCAGGCTGTCGCCGTCCACGGCGAAGAAACCCAGTCCGGGGTCGGTGTGGTCGCGCACGAGCGTGTCTCCTCTCGGCCGCGGGACGGGTTCGCTGCTGGCGGCAGCACCGCGATGCCGGCGTCCAGGTTATTTCAGGCGAACCGCGTCACTCGGGCGACACTCGCACCGCGCGCCGCGGGACTCGGCGGTGGCCTGGCGGGCGCCGCGCCAGTGGCGAAAGTGTGGGTCGCGCTCTGACCACTGGCCGAGGCGAGGGTTTTCCATGGGCGCCGTTCTTGGGTTCACGACACGTTTGTGGGTGGTTTCTGAGTTACCCGTGTTTTGGGGGTTTGTTTCCTAGTCTGCATGTGTCTACGACATGCAGATTGAGAGTGGTGAACGATGATGCCCGTGGCTGTGCCGTTGAGCGAGTTGGAAGCCCGCCGTGATGAGTTGCTGGCCCGGCTCGGGCGGGTGGGTGATTTCCGGCGGGGGTCGGTCAGTGAGAGTTTCCGCCGTTGCGGGAAACCGAACTGCGCGTGCGCGAAGCCTGGGCATCCCGGTCACGGGCCGCAGGTGATGTGGACGCGCGCCGGCGCTGGGGGCAAGACGGTGGGCCGGGTGTTGAAGGCTTCGGAGGCGGTCAAGGTGCGTGGCGAGGTGGAGGCGTATCACGGGTTCAGGAAGATCGTTGATGAGATTGTGGCGGTGAATGAGGAGATTTGCGAGGCCCGGCCGGTCGCGGCGGCCGCGGCTGTCGGGCCGCCCGGGGGCGGCGGCGTTGATGGGCTGGCTGGTTCGGATGGTGAAAAAGGGGGCTCGGGATCCGGGTCCGGGAGGTCGTCAAGGCGGCGCTCGAGGCCGAGGCCGACCGGTTGAGCTCGCTGGCGGCGCAGTCGTTGGGTTGTGGGCCGGCAGGGTTGGATGTGCTGGTGCGGGAGGCGGTGCTGGCGGCTGGTGGCCGGCTGTTGGAGGGATTGCTGGATCTTGATCGTGGCTGCGCCGGCCCGCGGGTCGATTGTCCGGGTGGGCATGTGGCGGTGTTCGTCGGTTACCGGGGCAAGACGATCGCCACGGTGCTGGGCCCGGTGCGGGTGGAGCGCGCCTGGTATCACTGCCGGGCGTGCGGGGCCGGTGTCGCGCCGCGTGACGCCCAGCTCGGCGTCACCGGCGGGTCGGTGACCGCTGGGTTGGCCGAGATGATCGACACGGTGGCGGCGGTGGAGGCGTTCGCCCCGGCGGGCAGGCTGCTCAAGACGCTGGCCGGGGTCACCGTGGACGCGAAACGGATCGAGCGGGTCGCCGAGGCCGACGGGCTGGCGGCGGCGGCGGAGCGGTCGGCCCGGGCCGGCGGGATCCTGTCCGGGAAGATCATCCCCCTGCCGCCGGAAGGAACAACCGGCGGCGAACTGCCGGACATGTTGTATGTCGCGGTCGACGGCACCGGGGTGCCGACGCGGACGGCGGAGACCGCTGGCCGGGCCGGTAAACAACCCGACGGGACAGCGCGGACCCGGGAAGTGAAACTGGCCGCCCTGTTCACCCAAACCCGCCTCGACGATCACGGCCGCCCGGCCCGGGACCCCGGCTCGACCAGCTACCTGGCCACCTTCCAACCACCCTGCGAGTTCGGGAACCTGGTCCGCGCCGCCGCGATCGAACGCGGACTGGACACCATCCGCCAAGTCGTGGTCCTCGGTGACGGCGCCCGCTGGATCTGGGGCCTCGCCGACACCCACTTCCCCGCCGCCACCCAGATAGTCGACCTGTTCCAAGCCCGAGAACACCTACACGAACTGGCGAAACTGCTGGAATTCATCACACCCGACCCCGCCGCCTGGCTCACCGCACGGCTGACCGAACTCGACAACGGCGACATCGAGGCCATCGCCGCCGCAGTGGGCGCCTACCAGAAAACCGGCATCGACGGACCCAAAGGCGAGCAAGTCGCCACAGCGCTGGCCTACTTCACTGCCAACGCCCGACGGATGCGCTACGCCCACTACCGCCGACTGGGCATGTTCGTCGGCTCCGGTGTCGTCGAAGCCGGCTGCAAAAACGTCATCGGAGCCCGACTCAAACGATCCGGCACCCACTGGACCATCCCCAGCGCCACCGCCATCACCACCCTACGATGCCAACAAGCCACCGCCGCCTGACCCGAAATGATCAACTCCACACCGACCTACCAACAATCCTGACGTGCACCCGCCGTTCTTCTCAGAAAGTGTCGGTGTCCATAGCTACGGCTATGTTCCCTCGCTGTACTCGGTCAACACTCGATCGCTCAGCACGAGAGCAAGCAAGCTTGTTCTTGGCCTCGTTCAGTCGTGTGGCCTCCTCATCCGCCTTGCCGGAGCACATCTGGATCACCACATCCGGCAAACGACTTCCTTCACGGGACACTTGCTGAGTGCCGGGGCGCACCGGTAGGCGGCCCGACCGTAGTTGCCAGGTTGACGGAAGAGTTTTGCGCTAGCAGTTCGTTCGGCAGATCTGACTGCGACCAGGCCTGGGCGATGCTGCTGCGCACGGTTAGCAGGGTAAGACTCGCCTGCACCTGGGCCCGGGTCGTCGCCCGGCGCACTTCCACTGGCAGCTGGCCCCATACCGAGTCGATGATTTCTGTCGCGGTCACTCCAGTTACGGTCTCGCCGCGTTCGGCGACATCCCGGTCATGTCGGGCCAGCGCGTCCTCAATCCATTGCCGAAGCTCTGCCCGCTCCACACCGACAAGCATGCCTTGTGACCAAACTCGCGTAGCTGCTGGACATCAACACCAGTAGGCTGACCGCGCAGTCGTGTGAAGCGATCGGGGAGGGTCACATGACACAGTCAGACGGACCTGCACCGGGGCAGTCTCAGCCGTGGCCGCAGCCCGCGCCTGCGCCCGAGCAGTTCCAGCAGCTACCTGCACCCGGGCAGGTACAGCCTTGGCCGTCGCCTGCACCCGGGCAGGTACAGCCTTGGCCGTCGCCTGCACCCGGGCAGGTACAGCCGTGGCCGCAGCCCGCGCCTCCGCCGGGGCAGTCCCAGCCTTGGCCATCTGTGCCTGCGCCCCAGCAGTCCCAGCCGTGGCCACCAGCCGCGCCGTATGTCACTCCACCGCCCATGGCGCCGCCGGGCCCGACGATCGGTACACACTTCAAACGCGCGATCGGCTGGAATCTCGCTGAGATCGTCGTCACGCCGCGTGAGCAGGCCTCACTGAACGCGAGCGGAGTCGCGCCCGTGCTGCACGGCCTGCTCGCGTGGCGTCGCAGCACCTTGATCATCGCGACGCCGATACTGCTGCTATCGGTGATTCTCGCTATGACCAAGGCGGCGCAGGCCGATGTGTCGTCACTGACTAGCCTTGGCAAATTCCTAAACTACCTGCCGGTGATTGGCCTGCTGTTGATTCCTGTTGGAGCGCTGAGGGTGGTGGCCCGCTGGACCGAGTTGCGGCGCAGCTCGCGCTTCCTCATGGGGTGTTGGATGGCCTCTATCGTCATCCCGCTCATCGTCGCGCTCGTGCCGCTTGATCTGCTCATGGACCTCAGCGGGGCACGCGCCAATGTAGATCCGACAGTTAGTAGTCAGTTGGAAGCGGTCATCTTCGGCGCGCGCATGATCTTGGCGGTGAACGCTGCAATAACTCTGCTGCCTGTTCTGCTCTCGATGCCAGGGGGCCTGCTGCGTGGTGCCGCCCGCGTCAAGTCGTTGTTCCCTGGATCGACGCTGGTCGGCTGGTTCCTGATCGTCGTCGCACCGTTCTACTCGGTCATCGCCATCGTGGTGTTCGCGTTGCTCGATCAGATCGTGGGAAACGGGTTGCTCATGGTCGCAGTCGCTCTGCTTGCCTTCTCTCCCTGGCTGTATGTGATCTACCGAGGGATCTACGGTCGACCAATGTCTTCGGAACAGGCGCGGAGCGAACTACCCCGTGCCAACCGGTTCGGCAGCTGGCTGCTCCTGCTGGCCGTCTTTTTCATCGTGATCTTCGCTCTGACGGCGAAGGTCGGGCAGACGCCCGTGGTTGGCAGCGGTGATGCCGTCCTCAGCTACACCCAGGTGCTGCTCGTGGGTAGCGAGGTGTTCAGCCGCGCGATGGTCGCCACCGTGGTCTTTGCGACGCTGTTTCTCAATATGGTGCACGCCGAGTGGCGCGCGGCCAACGCCATCGATGGAGATCTGCGGCGCGAGCACAACGAACGGATGACCGAGCTCAGCGGTCATCTGCAGCGAGGCACGGACTCCCCGTCCTAACGACCACTAACCTCTTGGAATCACTCATCTAGGTTATTTCAGGCGAACCGCGTCACTCGAGCGACACTCGCACAGCGCGCCGCTCGCCTCGGCGGTGCGCCGCCAGGCGGGGAGACCGCCGCCGCAGGGCTGACGGACGCCGCACCAGCGGGCCGCCCTCAGTCCAGCAACGCGTCGGCGAGCAGCTTGGCCACCGCCCAGTCTTGGATCGCCAGGCCGACGGACTTGAAGACAGTGCGGGGGGTTCGCGCCGGCGGCGCGGCGAGCGCGTCGCCGAGCTCGAGCAGATCGTCCGGTCGCAGCGCCCCTTGTTCCACGCCGTCGATGATGTCGCCGGCCTCGGTCAGCGCGGCGGCGCGTTGATCGACCACCACCAGCCCGCCGCCCAGCAGGCCGACCGGCAGCTCACGCATGGCCGGACGGTAGGCGCCAATCGCGTTGACGTGCACCCGGGCGGGCAGCGCGTCCGGCTCGAACAGCGCCTGCCGCGCGGTGGTGGCGCAGCACACCACGTCGGCTCCCGCGACCGCGTCGGCCGCGTCGGCGCCGGTCTCGACGCGCACCCCGGGCAGCTCGTCGGCGAGCGCCTGTGCCAACTGCCCCGCCCGCGCCGGGTCCAGGTCAACCACGACCACCTCGTCGATCGGGCGCACCGCGCACACCGCGCGCACCTGGTCCGGGGCTTGGGCGCCCGCGCCGATCATCACCAGTCGCCGCGCGTCGGGCGGCGCCAACAGGTCGGTGGCCGCGCCGGTGGCCGCGCCGGTGCGCAGCGCGGTGACCGCGGCCGCGTCCGCGACCAGCTGGCTGGCACGGGCAAGGTCGGCGAGCACCACCGCGCCCACAATGGCCGGGACGCGATTCTCTAGGTTCACGCTCAGCGCCTTGAATGCGGCCGTGTTCGAGGGCCGGTGGCGGACCATCATGGCCAGGAACCGGCCCTGATCGAGTTGGGTGCGGTCCGGCATCTCGAAGGCCCCGGCGGCGAGGTCGAGGAACGCCTGTCGCACCGCGCCGATCGCCGCCCCCATCGAGACTGTGGCGCGCACTTGGGCCGCGTCGACCGCGATCAGGCGCGTCGGCGCGACCGCCATGGGCTCGCCGGCTCCGGTGCCCGGATTGGCTTGCTGACAGTGACTCACCGGTGAATCCTTCCGATCGGATGCCCTCAAACTAGCCCGACCGCGCCGCGCCGGCCAGCGTCACGCGCCCCAGGCTTGCCGAGCAGGTCTCCCAACCCGACGCCGGCGCGCGGGGCATGTCCGTCCTCGGCTCGTCGTCCAGGCCGAATACCACCTGCGGTTGTGGTTGAGGCGAATCGGACCGGTGACCCCAGCGACCCGAGTCTTCGCCGGGTCATCGCCCGACATCACCCACGCCGCCGAGGCAACCACCGCCGGACCAAACCCGATCAAGGGGACGGCCAACCGCTCAACGATCCGTCCTTCCCGATGGTCCAAAACCAAGTGAATGCCCCGACGCGGTGCGCGACGCGCCATGACCAAACCCGCCGGTCGCCAGAATGTGTGCCAATCGCGCGTCGGAGCGATCACCCCTTTTCCGCGTGTGGCCAGCCGTCACTTTCCATCGCCGGCAGCAGGCAAAGACCCGACGAGATCAGCGCGAGTGCCCAAGGAACTGGATGGTGCCCAATGATCTCTCGCCAACACCGAGCGGGGGTCAGGCCGCAACCTAACCAAGCGCCCGTCCCGTAACGCCTGCGGGCATGCCGGTGGGCCTGAAGCCAGTGTCGCGCTTCGCGCCCGCGCGGTCCATGCGGGCGATCGCCATCGCCCCAGTACCGGCGGCTCGGTTGGTTTCGCAAACTGAGCGGTCCGCTGGTTATGAAGGCACCGCGCGCGGGCCGATACAATTGGCGACATGAGTGGTGCCTGGTACACAATGTGGGGCTTTTGGCTTGCCGTCGCAGGTGTTCTACTCGGGTTCTTCGGAATCGTCTACGGCGCGTGGGCCAGAAGCCACCCCAAACGATCAGTCATTCTTGGCAGAATCTCCGAATCGGCTCTATTCACGGGGATCGAAACGGATCACCATGTGCAGGTCATGATGGATGGCAGCCTCGTGCCAGAGCCACATCTCGTCAGGCTTACGATAACCAACCTTGGTCCGAATGATCTTGGCCCGGCGGCGTTTGCCGGGGGGTATCTTCGCTGCGTCACACCCCCTCCCACACCACGCATCGACGACAGATCGCAGCCCTACGACATGGCACCGATTGCGATCCTGCAAGCCGACACACCCTGCGGCGTCGTCCATCCGGAACCTGTCGGCGCGACGGTGCTTGGCGTGGATATTGCTGCCTGTCAGCTGCGCGTCGGGGAATCCGCCACGATCGTCGCGATGATCGCGGGAAATCCTGAATTCTCTTGGCAGGATAAACTGATTGGCTTTGCGCTTGAGACCGCCCGCGGCGAGAGGCCCGCGGATCTTGAGCTTTCAATCAGACTTCCCACCCCGTTCGGCTCCGTGCCGTTCACGATGCGGCGTGTGCGTTTGTGATGATCATCAAGGACTCGGGAAGAAGGCTCTTCACTGCCGGCCAGGCGACGGTGAGCGCCGTGATCCCGGCTTCCATCCAGACCCTGGTGCTTGGGTGCCGGTAGTGGACGGCTCGTCCGAACGATCATTTTCGTGGGGATGGCCGGCCGTCAGTAGATTCCGATCAGGCGGGCGATCGTCTGCTGGATCTCGCGCAAAGCCTGCGGGCTGATCCGGCCATACCGGTCCTCGCCGAGCCGCGCGGTGTCGATCGCGCGCACCTGCTCGCACATCGCGTCCCCGTCAATGCCGTGCACACTCACGCGCACTCGGGTCGGCCAGTCGCGGCGCTTGGTTGTCACCGGCACGACAACGGCACGCGGACCCAACGACACCACTGACACGATGACGACGGGCCGGGTGCCGCGTTGCTCGGTCCCGCGCACAGGATCGAGCGCGGCGTAGAAGACATCGCCAGCGCCGACCACGATGGCACGCGCGGCAACTGCTCACGACCTGATCGACAATCCCGACGGTGTTGGCGGCAGTGCCCAAGTCGCCCGGAGACGTCCGGGAGGCCGGAGACGTCCGGGAGGCCGGAGACGTCCGCGAGGAACGGCCTGACCCGGTCAGCGACGAGCCAGGCGCCGCCGATCGGCGACCGCCAGGACGACGCCGAGCACCAGGCTCGCCGACAGCAGCCCGCCGCCTGCCGCCCACGCTCCGCGCTGTCCGGCCCCACCGGCCGGCGGCAGCGCCATCGCACGCACATCCCGCACCGTGATCACCCACCACGGGGCCTGCGCGGGAGAGCCGGCGGCGGCCGTGATGTTGGCCGAGGCGCCCGCCCCCAAGGCGACCACGCCGGTGGCGGAAACCGTGAACTGGACCGGCGCGGCCAACAGTGCGTACCCCGCCGGCGCCCGCGTCTCGGTGAGCCACCAGGCCCCGGCGGTCAGCCCGCTGATCTCGAACATCCCGGGCTCACCCGTGCCGGTGACGCTCACCGAGGCGTCCGGCGCGCCGGCCGAGCCATGGTCGTCGGCGAGCACCTGCCAGTCCGACCCGGACAACGCCACCCACGCCCCGCCTGAGTCCTGCCCCAACTTGGCCAGATACACCGTCACCGTTTTCGGCAACAGGTCATCGGGGATGTCGCCGCCGTCACCGGTCAGACCCGGCGCGCCGATCGTCACGTGGTAGGTCGTGGTGTTGAGGGCGAACCCAGCCGGCGCGGCCGTCTCGGTGATGGCATAGGTCCCGGCGGCGAGCCCGGTGAGCTTGAACCCGCCCGCAGTGGGGTCGGCGTCCACCGAGTCGTTGTCCGTCACGTCCTGGGTGTAGCCACCCGGCCCGGTCACCCGGAACGAGGCTCCGGCCAGCGGATCGCGGGTCGAGGAGTCGATCTTCCGCCACACCAGCGCCGACGGCGGGAACCGGAACCCGACCTTCGGCGATTCCGTCGGCGAGAGCGTCAACGACCCATAGGTGCCGCCCACCGCCACCGTGTTCCACTCCACGTTCCCCAACACCCAGCTCGCCGCCGGCGGCACCGTGTAGGTCAGCAACAGGTCGTAGTACGGCACGCTCACCGTCGCCACCGGAAGACTCGCGATGAACATCCGGACCGCCCGCGCAGTGGTCACGTTCCCCGCCGTGGACCAGGTGTTGGCGCACCCGGTCGGCGTCGCCGTCCCCGACGCGGCCGGTGGGATCCACACCTCCGGCCGGCACGGATTGGTCGACGTGTTGTAAGTCAGCGTCCACCCGGTCGGCGCGGTCGGCAACGACGCCAAATTGATGTTGTTCGTCGTCCCCCGTGCCTGTCCGACCAGCGAACCCATGATTCCGGTGTCCCCGATATACGGCAGAATGTCATACACATAGACATTCGACAGCGCCGCCGGACCAGTATTGGATATCCGGATCCGGAATTGCACTTGATCCCCCGGCAGCGCGTCCAAAACCCCGGGCGACGCCACGTAGTCAGTCCCCGCCGTCACATCGCGCACCATTTTGGAAACGTTGATCCCCGCCGACGGCGACTGCACAATAATGGTGTTCGTCGACCGGCACAGCTGCCGGGTTACCCCCACCGGGCCGATAATCCCTGTCGCGTCGGACACCACCGACGCGTTCGTGGCGGTGCAGGTGGCGCCGCTGTCGGTCGGATTCGTGTCAGTCAGCCCGGTGTAGGTGTAGTACACGTACACCCCCGGCGCCATTCCGCCGTAGGACACCCGAACACCGACGCCGGCCCCATTCGGCACCGCGACCCCATTGACACTTGACGCGTCGAACGAATACAGCGTCGTCCCGGCCCCGAAACCGCCGTAGTTGCCGACCACCGGCGACACCGCCGGACCGTACACCGCCGGCGTGCCGTAGGTGGTGTACGGCTGCACCCCAGCCGCGGTCAGGGTGACCCCGGAACCAGCCGGGAACACCACCGCCGTGCGCCGCTGCGCGTCCAGCGACGGATCCGAGCTGTAGGCCCACACCCCCGCGTTGTAGTTCGCGCTGTTGCACACCGCGTAGTTGCACGGGGAGTTCGTGGTGCTCCCCGACCATGACCCCGAGTAGGTGTAGGCGGTGGACGTGGTCTGCCCCACCAGCAGCACGGAGTCGGCCGGGGTGTACATGCCCACCGAGACCGCCGTGGTGGCGAACTGCGCCGGTGACGCCCGTGAGGTCAGCGTCGCCACGTTGCGCAAATACCTCGACGAGGTGGACGGCAGCGAGGCCACCGGCCACCCATACAGCAATATGGCTTTGTACGAGGATGCGTCGTCGACGTTGTACGAGCCGTCCACGACGACCGAGGCCACCATCTTGCCCGGGTCCGGGATGAGACACGGGCTGCTCGCGGTGCACAGCACCCTGGTGGATCCGGGGCCGGTGACCGTTCCGGTGGTGGTCATCGGGATGACCGCGCTGGTGCCGTCGGAGTACACAAAGGTGACCTGCTGTCCATCCAGCGCGTCGCCGGACAGGACCACCACGGTCATATGGAACGCGGGCTGGGCGCACACCGCTGGCTCGGCCAACGACTGATAGGCGGCCGCTGTTGTCAAGCCGGTGCCGGAGGTCAGGCATGGCATACCGTCGAATAGGTGCATGGCCTGCAGCGTCGCGTTGTTGCGGTACAGGTAAATCGACCAGAAGTCCATCCCATTCGTCGGGCGGTCCTCTTTCGGCGCCATCGCGAAGTTGCCCCCAGCCGTACCGGCCGTGCCCATCGCGCTGGTCGGCCCGGTCGCCGTATAGCCTTGAGAGTTCTTGATGAATATCTGGCCGGAGATCACGTTGTTAGTGATTTGATAGGACTGGCCTAGCGAACAGTTGATCGGGCTCGCGGCGCCCACGGGAAGATACGAGCCGCCGAAGGTGACGGTGAAAGTGCCCACCGTGTTGAGCGTGAACTGCGGCTGCGCCCAGATGGTCGACCCCACGATCGGCGTCGATGACCCAATCGCGACTTGGTAGGTCAGCACCCGGCCCGCCGGGTTGTCCGTGCCGATCACCCCGGACGGCGTGCTGGTCGGCGCGGAAGCGTCACTGCCCGCGTAGGACAGGTAGGCCGTGTAGGACACCGTGCCGGTCATGGTCGAGCCAGGCGTCGGGCTCAGCTGGCCGGTGGCGGCCGCATTCGTGGTGAAGTACCACACCGCCCAGAAATTCCTCGTGGCGGCGATCGGTCCCAGCACCTGGGTCGCTGCCGTCGCGGAAGCCGGCGTGGCCACGCAGGCGCCCACGGCGGTCGACGTCGCCACTGCGGTGGCGGCGGGCACCGTGACGGTGGCCACATTGGATCCGGACACCGACGGCCGCAGCTGCCACTGGAAATTGTTGGGGGTGGTGTAGTTCGGCACGGTCACCGAGAGCGTAAGCACCGGGGCCTCGCCCGGATCCAGCGACCGGCCAAGCGTGATCACCCAGTTGCCGCCGGAGACGGCCACCGCACTGGCCCCGCCGCTGATCAGGGTGGCGTCGCCGGTCACCGTGGGGGTGGCCCAACTGGTCCAGGCGCCGGTGGCCGTTGGGACCGCCGGGATGGGGATGGTGACCACTAGGTCGTCGCAGGGAGACCCGACCACCGCCCCGCAGGACAGGCTGATCAGGTACTGCCAGGTGCTCCCGGACTGCTGGCTGGCCGGCGTCACGGCGGTGTTCAACGCCGCGGTGATCCCCACCACCTGCAGCTCGCCGTCCAGTGGCATGATGCCCGGCCCACCAAAGCCTGGGCTGCCAAGACCCGGACCGCCAAGACCCGGACCGCCCGCGCTCACGCCGCCCGTCGGCCGCGCCGACGGGCTGGGCACCGATGACGGCTCAGACAGGCTGGGCACCGATGGCGGGTCGGACGGGCTGGCCGACCCAGTCGGGTTGTCCGCCGAGAGGGCGCCACCGCTCTCCGGTTGCGATCCGGTGGCGCTGATGGCGGCGCTGATGGTGGC
>WQZC01000059.1 GCA_009780925.1 Actinomycetes bacterium
GCGCCTCGTCCGCAGCCGAGACCACATTGCCGTTGCCGATATAGATCTCAACGTGCGAGATCGGCGAGTAGAGGAACACCAGGTCACCGGGCTGTAGCTGGTCGAGCGGGACGTGTGTGCCATAGGCGTACTGCGCGGCCGCGGAATGCGGCAGGCTGACCCCGCCTTGCGCCCAGGCCGCCATGGTCAGACCGGAGCAGTCGAACGCATCGGGCCCGGCCGCGGCAAACGCGTACGCTTTGCCGACCTGCTTGAGCGCGAAATCCACCGCCCGCTGCGCGGCAGCGCTGCCAGCGTGCACCGTGGGCAGGTTGGGCCTCAATTTCGCGACCTGCGCCGGGGTCGTCGCCACTGCGTTGCGCCTGGCCAAGGCGGCCCGCTCGGCGGCAGTGAGCGTCGCCAGCAGCGTCCGGTATTTGCCGGTCTCCGCGATGATCGTGTCACGCTGCTTGCTGACCGATGCCAGCTGCTGGCGCGCCTTGGCTAGCAGTTCTTTGGCCTTCTGGTTGGCTTGCTTGGACTTCTTCTCGGCCTGCTGGACAGTCGTCACCACGCTGGCCTGGTATTCGCGCAACTGCGCCGCATACGACAAGGTATCCAAATAGTCCTGGCTGTCGGTGCTGGTTAACAACGCCGAAGCCGGGCTGATCGTGTCGCCCTCGTACTGGGCGGCGAGAGTGGCGTCGAGCGCCTCCTGCGCGGCGGCCAGATCATGGGTGGCTTTCACCGCCGCCAGCTGAGCCGCGTCGGCCGCCTTGCGGGTGTCCGCCACTTCGATCTTCGCCCGGTTGTACTGCTCGGTGAGCGCCTCGTTCTGTTTGGCCAACGTGTCGAGCTTCGCGGTCACCGAAGCGATGGTTGGCGACGGCGTGTCGGGCGTCGCGCTCGCCACGACCGGGAGGAACCCGCTCGCGGCAAAAACCGCGACCAGCACCCCAGCGCGCGCCAAACGCGCGTATCGGCTCGTCCGGGTCAGCGTCACTGTTGACGGCCCCATTCTTCCTCGTGGCCGCCTACCGGGTTAGCTGACGGGTTCGGGCCGGAAGTAGCCCTACAGCGCTCCGAGCTGGCGCGGCACAAAAGACCGCGCACTCGTCACGCCGATTCACCCCATGAACCTCGTGGATCCCCGGCTCATCTTGTGGGCTCGTGCGCGCTCGCCTGGCACCCCGGGCGGGCACACCCGATCCGAACGGATGATTCAGCGGCGGCTTTCCGGCTGGAACCCCCGTCGGGAACCAACGAACCAGAAAGTCTCATTTAGGTTACGGGATGCTCCCCCGGCAAGCAACAGCAGGTGCCCCGACACCAAGCCTGCCGCCCGCGCCTCACGCGACTGCGGCCCGCAACGGCGGAACCAGCCGCAACGGCGGAATCAAGCCGCTGGCGGCCAGCACCCTCACCGCAGTCACCTCCGAGTCGTCGAACTCCACCCGCATCGGCGGCTGATCGAGCAGCACGCCAATCACGCAGTCGGCGCAGCGAGGGCCGCGCCCCCGGCAGGCGTCACAATCGATGAGCATGGCTTCACTCCTGTCCGCGTCGTCACCAATGCGGTGACACTGCGAACAGTAAGAGGCCGGTACGACAATTTTTGCGTCGCCAGCCGTCCACCAGCGATCGTCTCCGGCGGCCCGGTCAGCCAAGACGGTCCAGCAACACCCGCGACGGCACCACCCAGCCACCGTCGCGCTGGATATCGCGCTGCACCTGTCGGTCGGAGGTGGCCACCAGCACCGGCCGACCGACCGGCTCGCCGGCGACGACCCGGCGGATCACATCATCGGCGATCTCGGTGGGCGCGCTGAACAACACCCGGATCCCGCGCGGCGCGGCCGGCATCACGGGCGGCCTAGCGCTGCCGTCGAACACCACGGTCACCTCAGCGCGGCGCTGTCCGGCCAACGCCGCCAAGGAGGCGATCAATCGCTTGCGCTGGTCGGCGAGCGGCAGCTCGCCATAGCCGGTCTTGGTCACGTTGTAGCCGTCCACCACCAAGTGCGCGTTGGGCAGAGCGAGCAACCGGTCGAGAAAACCGGCGTCGTCGACCGAGCGAGCCATGTCGCCGACAGCCGCCGAGGCGACCAAGTCCGCCGGACGCGAGGTGGGCGCCGGCAGCGACAGCTCGCGGCGCACCCCGGCCGCGGCGCGCGTCATGGTGTCGATCAGCAGCCATAGACGCGCGTCGTCGATCTCACGCTCCGCGCGCGCCACGCGCCGGGCGTTCTCCACGGTGCGCTCCAACTCGGCGATCCGGCCCCGCAGGCGTCGCAGCTCGGTCTCCTGAGCGGCGTTGGCCGCCTGCGCGGCCAACACATCCCGCTCGGCCGCATCGGCCCGCGAGCAAGCCTGCTCAGCGGCCTGCTCAGCGGCCCGAAGCTGCGCGGTTCGGGCGCGCAGCCGGTCCTGGGCCTCGGTGAACTCAGCGGACCGTTGCGCGCCGGCAGCGCGCGCGGCCTGCTTGGCCCGGGCGGTCTGCGAGCGCGATTGGCTCTTCAGCTGCGCCACCTGCTCGCGCAGCCGGGCCAGCTCTCTCGGATCGGCTGACGGCGAGCTTCGCGCAGCGCATTCCGTGATCAACTCCTGCCAACCCGCTGGGCGCAGCAGGTACGCGACCACCTCGACGTCAACCGGATCGCTGGCGGAGGTGGCAGACCCGCCGCGCACCGCATCGGCGAGCCTCGGCGAGGTCTGCGCGACCAAGTCCGCGACCCGCCCGCGGAACTGCTCGTCCGCGTCCAGTTCGGCGGCGAGGGCGACGGCACCGAAACGCACCCGCTTGGCGGCGGTGAAGTGGGCGAACGGTCGCAACGCGGCCGGCGTCTGCTCAACGGTCAGTTTGCCGAGCACATCGGCGGCCACCGTGAGCAAACGCTGCCGGGCGACGTCGCTGAGGGCTACCGCGCCGGCGGTTCCCGTGCCTTGGTCACCAGTTTCCCGATCACCCGCCCCTTGGTCACCAGCGCCCGCAGCGTGGTCACTGACAGCGGCCGCACCGCCACCGCATGGGGGCTCGTCGGTTCCGTCGCGCGCGGCAGATCCGTGGGCGCCGCGGTCCGCGTCATCCATAGCGGTGAGGCTACGGGGCAACTCCGCCGGCGCCGTCGCGCCGCGCCCTAGCCGACCACCACGCCCGCGCCCGCGTCCGGGCTCGCGCGGGCCGGCCCACGCGCCCGCGACCGGCACTCGGGTCGAAACCGTCGCACCCGGCGGCTACGGTCCCAGGTGTGGCCAATCCCGCCGGCAGCCAACGCGGCGCCTACGTCCAAGCCAGCTTGGACGAGCTTGACGAGCCGCTGCGCGCGACCACGTTCACCGTGGTGGATCTGGAGACCACGGGCGCCTCGGCCGGCTCCGACGCGATAACCGAGATCGGCGCGGTCCGAGTCCGCGGCGGCCAGGTGCTCGGGGAGTTCCAGACGCTGGTGGACCCCGGCGTCGGAATAGCCGCTTTCATCACCGTGCTCACTGGCATCACCGACGCGATGGTGGCCGGCGCCCCACGCATCGAGACGGTCCTGCCGGCGTTCCTGGAGTTCGCTCGCGGCAGCGTCCTGGTGGCGCACAACGCGCCGTTCGATGTCGGGTTCCTGCGCGCCGCGGCCGCCGCCACGGGTTGCCCGTGGCCCGCGTTCCCGGTCGTGGACACCGCGCTGTTGGCGCGTCGCGTGCTCACCCGCGACGAGGTGCCCAACTGCAAGCTAGGCACCCTGGCGGTGTTCTTTCACGCCGAGACCTCCCCCACGCACCGCGCCTTGGACGACGCGCGGGCCACCGTGGACGTGCTGCACGGCTTGTTCGGCCGGCTAGGCGCGGTGGGGGTGCAGTCGCTGCCGGAGCTGCGCGCGTACACCGCCCGGGTGTCCACCGCCCAGCGCCGCAAACGGCGCCTCGCCGACGGCCTGCCCGCCGCGCCGGGGGTGTACGTGTTCCGCGACGCGCGGGGCCAGCCGCTGTACGTGGGCACCAGCGGCGACCTGCGCGCCCGGGTGCGCAACTACTTCGTAGCATCGGAGACCAGGTCCCGAATGGGGGAGATGGTGGGCCTGGCCGAGCGCGTCGACCCGATCGAGTGCGCGCACGCGTTGGAGGCGCAGGTTCGCGAGCTGCGGCTGATCGCCGAGCACAAGCCGCACTACAACCAACGCTCGAAGTTCCCCGAGCGCGCGGTTTGGCTCAAGCTCACCGCCGAGCCGTTCCCCCGCTTGTCGATCGTCCGCCGGGTCGCCGATGATGGCGGCTCCTATCTCGGACCGTTGCGCTCCCAGCAACAGGCCGAGCTGGTCCGGGACGCGATCCATGACGCGGTGCCGCTGCGCCAGTGCGGCGATCGGCTGTCGACGCGCCGCCAGGTTCGCGCGGCGTGCGCGCTGGCCGAGATGGGCCGCTGCGCCGCGCCCTGCGCGGGCGGGGTGTCCGCGCCGCAGTACGCCCAGCTCGCGGAGCTAGTCACGGCGAGCTGGCTCGGTGACGTGCGGCCACTGCTCGCGCCGCTGCGCCAACGGCTGGACGAGCTCACCGCCAGGCAGCGATTCGAGGACGCGGCGGTGGTCCGGGATCGGATGGCCGCCGTGACGCGGGCGTGCGCGCGAATGCAGCGGCTCAGCGCGCTGTGCGCCATCAAGGAACTGATCGCGGCCCGCCCGGACGGCGCGGGCGGCTGGGAGCTGATCGTGATCAAACACGGCCGGATGGCCGCCGCCGAGGTCGCCAAACGCGGCGCCCCGCCGGGTCCGGTAATTGACGCCATGGCCGCCACCGCGGACACCGTGCGGCCGAGCGCCGGGCCGTTGCGAGGCGCGCCCGCCGAGGAGGTCGAGTGCCTGCTGGGTTGGCTTGAGCGCCCTGGGGTGCGCTTGGTGCGCGCCTCGCAGCCCTGGGCGATGCCGGCGTTCGCCGCCGCCCGGGAGCGGGCGCTGCTGGCGGTCGACGCCGATCGGCGCCACGAGGACCCGTTCGCCGACCGTCGCTCGCTGCGGCCAGTCCCCCCGCCCGGGTCGCCGCGTCTGGACCGGTGGTGAGCGATGGGCTTCGCATCCCTTCCGCTCAACCGAGCGCGAGTTCGTCGACCGGCGCGCACCCGATTGAGCCGAGAACGCATGAGTGCTTGCCATACGCTTGGCCGGTGCGCGCCGAGGCGCGCCGGGCGTGCCAGCAGCGATCCACTGGAGGCGAAATGATCACCGCGATTGTCATGATCAGCGTCGAGACCGACCAGATCCCCGAGGTGGCCCAGCGGATCGCCGACATCGACGGAGTCAGCGAGGTGTATTCGGTGGCCGGTGATGTCGATCTGATCGCCGTGGTCAGAGTGCGTGAGTTCGATGGGATCGCCGAGGTGATCGCCGGGCAGCTGTCCCGGGTTCCCGGGGTGTCGCGCACCGCCACCCACATCGCTTTCCGCGCCTACTCCCGCCACGACTTGGACGCCGCCTTCGCCATCGGGTTCCCGGCCACCGACTGAGCCGGCGGCTGGGCGACTGCACCCTACCGGCACCTCGCGCGGAGGGAGCCGCAGTGAGCGATCAGGCGCCGCGCTCAGCGCGCGGCGAGCGATCAGCGGCGCCGCGCCGCGCTCAGCGCGCGGGAGAGCTCGGCCCACCGGTCCAGCACCCGCGCGGCGGCGCCGGAGTCGATCGACTCGCGCGCCGCGCGCATGCCGTCGGCCAATGACTCGACCAACCCGGCCGGGCCCAGGCCATCGTGGGCGGCGATCGCCGCCGCAGCGTTCAGCAGCACCGCGTCCCGCGCGCCGCCGCCACCGCCGGCCAGCACGGCGCGCGCCACGGCGGCGTTGTGCGCCGGGTCGCCGCCGCGCAACGCTTCCGGAGCCACGGCTCGAATGCCCAGCAGCGTGGGATCGAGCAGCTGCTCGCGCACCGCGCCGCCGCTGGCCACCCAGACCCGTGAGGTGGTCGTCGTGGTCAGCTCGTCCAGGCCGTCGTCGCCACGGAACACCAGCGCGGTGTCGCCGCGCTCGGCGGCCACGGCAGCCATCAGCGGGGCCATCCGGGCGTCCGCGCAGCCGATCGCGGCAGCGCGAGGTCGCGCCGGGTTGGTCAGCGGGCCGAGGTAGTTGAACGCGGTCGGCACGCCGATCTCGCGGCGCGCCGGGCCGGCGTGGCGCAGCCCGGAGTGGAACACCGGAGCGAAACAGAACCCGATGCCCACTTCGGCGACGGTCGCGGCGACCTCGACCGGCCCCAAGTCGATGGCCACGCCGAGCGCCTCCAGCACGTCTGCCCCGCCACATCGCGAGGACGCGGCGCGGTTGCCGTGCTTGACCACCGGGCGGCCAGCGCCGGCGGTCACGATCGCGGCCATGGTGGAGATGTTCACCGTTTGCGCCAAGTCGCCTCCGGTGCCGACGATGTCCACCGCGCGCGTGGCGAGCGGCACCGGATCGGCCCGGTCCAGCATGGCCCGCGCGAGCCCGGCCAGCTCGTCGGCGGTCTCCCCCTTGGCGCGCAGCAGCACCGCGAACGCCGCGATCTGCGCCGGGCTCGCCGCGCCTGCCATGATCTCGCCCATCGCCCACGCGGCGGCTAATTGGTCGAGCGGCTCCCCGCGCAGCAGCGTGGCCAACACTCCGGGCCAGCTGCGAACCGCCTCCGGCACGGTCTAGCGCGCCACGGGCAAGCGGTTGACCCGGTTGCGCAGCTGCTCGGCCACCGCCTCGGCGGCCCGAACCGGGTCCAGCGGCTGGCTCAGCACCGCGTCGGCGAGCGCCCAGTGCGCGAGCCAACGGTCGTCGCGCCGCGCCACCACCACCAGCACCGGAGGACAGTCGATGAGCTCGTTCTTGAACTGCCGCGACAGTCCCATGCCGCCGGTCGGCTGCGCCTCGCCGTCGAGCACCACCAGGTCGATCCCACCGAGGTCGACGTGCTCGAGCACCTGGGCCACCGTCGAGCATTCGAACCAGTCGACGCGCGGGACGTCCGCGGCCGGCCGGGTCCCGACCGCCACGCACACCTGCTCGCGGAACTCCGGGCGATTGCTGTAGACGACGACAGCGGCGAAATCATCCGACTCTGGTGCCATGCCGGCAATGGTAACCGCGCCGCGGCCAACGACGCGCCGAACCGCACCGTCCACCGGCCCCTCCGGGGCAGCCGAGATACTTAGCGACGTGTGCGGTCTGATCGGGTTCCTGTCCAGCCAACGCGACGCAACGAGCGTCGAGCCGGCGATCTCCGGCTCACTGGCCCAGATGCGCCACCGGGGACCCGATGAGGGCGGGGTGTGGGCAGACGACGACGTGGTGATCGGCTTCCGCCGGCTGTCGATCATCGACATCGACCACTCGCATCAGCCGCTGCAATATCTGGACGGGCGCTACCAGCTGATCTTCAACGGCGAGATCTACAACTACCTGGAGCTCCGCGACCGGCTCGCCGACGAGTTCGGCGCCAAGTTCGCCACCGACGGCGACAGCGAGGCGATCCTCGCCGGCTACCACTACCTCGGCGCGAAGATAGTCAGCCAGCTGCGCGGCATGTTCGCTTTCCTGATCTGGGACACCCAGGAGCGGGTGCTCTTTGGCGCCCGGGACTGGTTCGGCATCAAACCGCTCTACACGTGCGCCGATGAGCGCGGCCTGTTCTTCGCCAGCGAGAAGAAGTCGCTGCTGGCCGTGGCCGTCGGCGCGGACCGGCCCGCCGGCGCCCCGACGGACCTGGCCACCGAGGCCGCGACCCCGACCGGCGGCGTCGACACCACCGCGTTGCAGCAGTACCTGACGCTGCAGTACGTGCCCGAACCGGCTTCGATGCATCGCCAGATCCGCCGGGTGGAGTCCGGCACGTATTTCACCGCGCGGCCCGGCCAGCCGCCGGAGTACCACCGTTATTTCAACCCGGATTTCGCGGCCCGGAAGGTCAGCGAGCCGGAACGGCTGTACCGAGAGATCGCTGAGGCGCTGGAGGACTCCGTCGCCAAGCACATGCGCGCGGACGTGACGGTCGGCTCGTTCCTGTCCGGCGGCATCGACTCCACGGCTATCGCGGCGCTGGCCAAACGGCACAATCCCAAGCTGCTCACATTCACCACCGGGTTCCAGCGCGAGGGGTATTCCGAGGTCGACGTGGCCGCTGAGTCGGCGGCCGCGATCGGGGTCGAACACATCGTCAAGTACGTCACCGCGCAGGAGATGATGGACTCCCTGCCGCTGATCGTCTGGTATCTGGATGACCCGGTCGCCGACCCGGCGCTGGTGCCCCTGTATTTCGTCGCCCGGGAGGCCCGCAAGCACGTCAAGGTGGTGCTCTCCGGCGAGGGGGCCGACGAGTTGTTCGGCGGCTACAAGATCTACCACGAGCCCATCAGCCTGCGCCCGTTCGACTTCCTGCCCAAGCCGGTTCGGCGCGGGTTGGGCGCGGTGTCCAAGCGGCTGCCCGAGGGGATGCGCGGCAAGGATCTGCTCCGCCGGGGAGCGATCGGCATCGAGGAGCGCTACTACGGCAACGCCCGCATCTTCCGCCCGGATGAGATGCGCGGGCTGTATCGGGCGTTCGACCCGGCGGTGTCGTATATGGATGTGACCCGGCCGCTGTATCAGGCGACCACCCACCTGGACGGCTCCACCCGGATGCAATACGTGGACCTGTTCACCTGGCTGCGCGGCGACATTCTGGTCAAGGCCGACAAGATGACGATGGCCAATTCGCTGGAATTGCGCGTGCCATTCTTGGACATCGAAGTTTTCAAGGTGGCCTCCGGCGTCCCCACCAGTCAGAAGCTAACCAAGGAGACCACTAAATACGCGCTGCGCCGGGCGTTGGCGGACATCGTCCCGCCGCACGTGCTGAACCGGGCGAAGCTTGGTTTCCCGGTGCCCATCCGGCACTGGCTCAAAGACGTTATGTACGACTGGGCACGGGCGATCATCATCGATTCCCAGGCCGACGCGCTGATCGACCGCGACGCCGCGCTGGCGCTGCTGGACGCGCACCGCGCTGGGCCACACGACTACTCCCGCAAGATCTGGACGCTGCTGGTGTTCCTCATCTGGCACGGGATATTCGTCGAGGACCGGATCCACCCGGACATCCCCGAGCCGGCATACCCGGTCCGCCTGTAGGGCAGTGGGGCGGCGCGGCCGGTAAATGTCACCGCCGGTCCGCCTGTAGGGCAGTGGGGCGGCGCGGCCGGTCAGCAGCAGAACGAGTTGCCGCAGGAGCAGCCGCTGCCCGCGTTCGGGTTGTCGATGGTGAAGCCCTGCTTGGCGATGGTGTCGGTGAAATCGATGGTGGCCCCGGCCAGGTACGGCGCGCTCATCCGGTCCACCACCACCGGCACGCCGCGCCGCGCCAGTTCCAGGTCGCCGTCCAGAGCCCGATCGTCGAAGAACAGCTGGTACTGGAAGCCCGCGCAGCCGCCAGGTTGCACCGCCACCCGCAGCCGCAGGCCGTCGCGTCCCTCTTGGTCGAGCAGCTGGCGCACTTTGACGGCGGCGGCGTCGGTGAGGGCGACGGATTCGGCCGACGCCGAGGTGTCCTCGACGGTGGCGGTGGTGTCGATGGCGGTCATCTGACTCCCCAGACATGGCAGGTGGTCGGGCTGCCGGGTACCGAACGCCGCCCGGATAGGCCGCGCCGCTGGCACCGATGTTATCCGCGCCGCCACTTTGCGCCCACGATGGACGGCTACGTAGATTGTCCCGGTGACCTTCAACGAGACCCCGCCCACCGCCCGTGCGCTGCTGCCGCTGCTCGGCCGCGCCGGTGAGCCCGCCGCCGAAGCCGGCGTCGACTTCCCCGGCGAGCTGGCGCCAACCGCCGATCCGGCGCTGATCGAACGCGCCGCCGCGGCGAAAGCCGCGCTCGGGGATCGGGTCTTCGTGCTCGGGCACCACTACCAGCGCGACGAGGTGATCGCCCTGACCGACGTCACCGGTGACTCGTTCAAACTGGCCCAGCAGGCGGCGGCGCGGCCCGAGGCCGAGCACATCGTGTTCTGCGGGGTGCATTTCATGGCCGAAGCGGCCGACCTGCTCACCGCGCCGAACCAGCACGTGGTCCTGCCGGACCCGACGGCGGGCTGCGCGATGGCGGACATGGCCGACGCGGGCCAGGCGCGCGCGGCCTGGGACACCCTCGTTGGGGCCGGTGTCGCGGCGGCGACGGTGCCGGTCACCTACATCAACTCCTCAGCGGCGATCAAAGGCTTCACCGGCGAGCACGGCGGCACCGTGTGCACTTCCTCGAACGCCGAGCGGGCACTGTCCTGGGCGCTGGCCAAAGGCGAGAAAGTACTGTTCCTGCCCGACCAGCACCTGGGCCGCAACACCGCGCTGCGCCAGCTGGGGATGAGCCCGGACGACTGCGTGGTGTACGACCCGAACCAGCCCGGCGGCGGGCTGAGCGCGCGCCAGCTGCGCGCCGCGACGATCATCCTGTGGCGCGGGCACTGCGCGGTGCACGCCCGGTTCACCGCTGGAGCGGTCGCCGAGGCGCGCGCGCTGATTCCTGGGGTGCGGGTGCTGGTGCACCCGGAGTGCGGCTACGACGTGGTCAGCGCGGCCGATGACGTGGGCTCCACCGAGTTCATCGTCAAGACCCTGGCCGACGCGCCGGCCGGATCGGCCTGGGCGGTGGGCACCGAGCTGAGCCTGGTGCGCCGGCTCGCGCGCCAGCACCCGGACAAACGGATCGTCTTCCTCGGTGGGACGATCGCCTACTGCGCCACGATGAGCCAGATCGATATGCCCGCCTTGACGCGAGCCCTGGAACAGCTGGCGGCCGGCCGGGCGATCGACCCGGTCACCGTGGATCCCGCAGTGGTCCCCCACGCCCGGGCCGCGCTTGACCAGATGCTCGCCCTGCCCTGACCGCAGGCGCCACGGGCCAGGGGCGCGCCGGGCCAAGAGGACGCCTCGCCGCAGGGCACGCTTTGCTGCGGGGCAAGCCTCGCCGCAGCGCGTCCCTCGGCCCGGCGCGGAGCCCGCGCGCGCGGGCTTCGGGTCGATCGCGTCGATTACCCTGGTGCGTTATGAGATCGCTGCGTCGCAAACCGGCCGAGCCCGAGCCCCCCGCGGAGCCCGCGAACGCGGCGCCGGCGCGACCGAGCACCGTCAAGGGCCGCCCGACCCCCAAACGACGCGACGTTTCCGGGCGGCGACCGGTGATCACCGACGCTCCCCGCACCCGGCGCGAGGCGATGCGCTGGCAGCGCGAGCAGAGCGCCAAGGCCCGCGCACGCGGCACGACGGCACCGGTGCTCACCGGCAAGGCCCGCGCCGACGCCTACCGCCGCGGCGACCCCTCGGTGCTGCGCCGCCGCGACCAAGGGGCGGACCGCAAACTGGCCCGCGACTGGGTCGACTCGCGGCGAATGGCCACCAACTACATGTGGATCATCCTGATCCCAGTGGTGGTGCTCGGCTACATAATCCCGGGGGTGGTGCTGCTCGCCTTGGCGGCGCTGCTCGGCTTCGTCATCGAGTGGTACCTCGCCGGCCGGCGGATCCGCGCCCTGGTGATGCAACGCCTGGGGGCCAGTGCCGTGCGCAGCGGCCCGTGGGCGCTGGGGTCGTACGCCGGCACCCGCGCGTACATGCCTCGGCGCTGGCGGATGCCGCTGCCCCAGGTGAACCTGCACGACTCGATCTGACCCGCCGCCGCGACTCCGGCCCACCGCCTCGGTGACTGCTCAATCGAGGGCGAGCGGCATCGGCCCATACACCAATCGGTCGCCGTCCAGCAGGCTGGTCTGAGCCACCCCGGCCTCCGCCAGGTCGCGCCAGTGCTCGCCCAGCCAGCTCTCCGCGTCGGACTGGCTGGCATGCGCCGGAACCGACGGCGCCGCCAAGGCAGCGCCGTCGGGCGCTTCCAGCCGCCAAGTCCAAGCCATCTCAGCCATGGGTGCCTCTCGCGTTGACCGCGCCGACTGACCGCGGGCTCATTGGTCCAGCCACGGCGGCGACGGTGGCAGGTCGCTCCGCGGCGGCTGCGGTGGTAGCTCGCCCGATACTCGTTCTCGGATGTATGCGGCGAACCCGGGGATGGGGAAGGACAGCATGCCCCGAGCTGGCGCCTCGATGAGGCCCTTGTCGAGGAGCCGCTGTCGAGGTTCGGAGGTCGCGGACATGGTGAGATTCACCAGTCGCGCCACCTCGGCGCGCGAGACCGGGCCGTCACCGAGTCGGGCCATCGCCGTCATCACACGCTGTTCGAGACGGCTCGCGTTGAGCCAACGCGCCCGATAGAGCGCCTCCTGATCCTCTCGCATGACCGCGCGGGCGGCGCGCACGTGCTCAACGGTGATGGCGAAGCCGGACTCGGGATACCCGGCGGACTTCCAGACCGAGTCGCCGACCAGTTGGACGAAATAGGGATACCCGTCGGCAGCCGTCGCGGCCGCCCGCAACGCGTCCGGTTCCCAGCGAACGCCCAGCAGGCTCGCCGGGCGAGCCAGCGCCAGCAGGGCCGCCTGCTCTTCGAGATAGCCCAGATGCCGGTAGGCGAACAGACGTTCACTGAAGGTGACGGCGTCGGCGAGGGTCTCCGGGCTGTTCGGCAAGCCGGCGGCGAAGACGGCCGCGCGCAGGTCCGGCGCCTCGCTTTGCAGGTGCTGCCAGGCGTAGGCCAAGGTGCGCAGACCGTCGGGGTCGGCCGACTGAATCTCGTCGATGAACACCACCAGGCCGGTGTGCTCCTCCGCGAGCGACGTCTCCACAGTCTGGA
>WQZC01000060.1 GCA_009780925.1 Actinomycetes bacterium
GCAAGACATCGCTCGCCGCCCACCACTCGCTCCGCAAGACGTCGCTCGCCGCCCACCACTCGCTCCGCAAGACGTCGCTCGCCGCCCACCACTCGCTCCGCAAGACGTCGCTCGGTCATCATGCACGTCATCTCAGCACGCGCTGCCGACAGTTTTCTTTTCTCGGCCCATCGCCGAGCGCGGCGACACGCCCGGCTCACCCAACCCGGCCGTCCCAGCGGTGGCGCGCCAACTCGATCCGGCGGTCGGCCACCCACACCCCCTCGGCACGCAACAGTTGCGCCTGCTCCTCGGCCAAGTGCGCGGCGAACGTCCCATCGGCGCGCAACACCCGGTGCCACGGCACGGACCCACCGTCCTCGCGCAGCACCCGCCCGACGATGCGCGGCGTGGACGCCCCGACGAATTCGGCGACGTCGCCGTAGGTCATCACCCGACCGGGCGGGATCGACTCGACGCAGGCGAGGATCGCCCGGGCCAGCTCCAGATCGGCCACGACCGCCATGATCTCAGCCGCCACGAAATGGTCGTCCGAACGACCGCATGAACGACCGCATCGAACGAACCGCCCGGGCGGTCCGTTCGATGCGGAGCGTCCGCCACCCAGGCGGCGGGCCACGCCAATCGTCAATCCCGGCCGAGCCGCCGCAGCGCCTCCCGGTACACCGCGAGGTTGTCGCGCGCACCCACCGCGATCACCGCCACCACGGTCACCACCACTATGGCGTCGTCGACCATGCGATAGACCAGCCGGTAGCGCGGCCGACCCTCGCGGTCGTCGAAATAGACCTTGAAACAATCCGACAGGTCGCCCATCGGCCGGTCCTCCAGGGGCCGGCCGAGGCTGGCCCCGGACATGAGGTCGGCGACTATTCGCAGCGCGCGACGCCTCAGATTCAGCGTCGGCAAGCCAACCACGTCGTCCCGCGCGGCGGTGAGGAATCGGGCCTTTCTCGCCGGCATCAGTTGGCGAGCTCGGCGGTATCGAGCCCAAGATCGTCGCATACCTGGTCAAAACTGACCCGCTCCCCCGTGTCGCGCGCCAGACGTTCCCGGACCAGCTCGGCGAGCAGCGCGTCCTCAATCGCGTCACCCAACCGTTCGAACAGCGCGAACGGGATGACGACCCCTTCCGGCTTGCGGTGGCTGCCGAAAACGATCGGTTCAGCCGCGATGCCGTCCTCTCGGAAGCGGTCGGCGGCGGCCGACAGACGGGTCCGCGCCGCACTGATCGGCAGCACCTCAATGGCCTGAGTAACCCCGCCAGTCAAGCTGTGGCGTCCAAGAAGGTGCTCAACTTACTGTTCAACTCAACCGCGCGCGGCCGACGGCTCAGTCGCCACCTCAGCCGGGCGCGCCGCAGAACCGCTCGTAGTCGATAAGTCCGGTGACGCTCGGGCGCTCCCCGCACACCGCGCAGTGCGGGTCCTTGCGCACCGTCAGCTTGCGGCACTCCATCTCCAACGCGTCGAAGACCAGCACCGAACCGATCAGCGGCGCGCCGATCCCAGTGATCAGCTTGATCGCCTCGGCCGCCTGGATCGCGCCGATCGCCGCGCAGGCCACCCCGGCCACCCCGGCCTCCCCGCTGGTGGGGACCAGCTCCGGCGGCGGCGGGGCTGGGTGCAGGCACCGGTAGCACGGTCCGTGCCGCGCCCAGAACACGGCGGCCTGCCCCTCGAAACGGAGGATCGACCCCCACACGCACGGCTTGCCGGCGAACACGCAGGCGTCGTTGATCAGGTAGCGGGTGGCGAAGTTGTCCGAGGCGTCCACGATCAGGTCATACGGTTCGATGAGCGCCGCCGCGTTGGACGGGTCCAGCCGGCGCCGGTGCGCGCGGACCTCGACGAATGGGTTGACCTCGGCGAGCGCGTCGCGCGCCGACTCGGCCTTGGCTCGGCCCACGTCGCCTCGCCCATGGATGATTTGGCGCTGCAGGTTGGACTCGTCCACCAGGTCGTCGTCCACCACACCGAGCGCGCCGACCCCGGCCGCGGCCAGGTACATCAGCACGGGCGAGCCGAGCCCGCCGGCGCCGACGCACAGCACCTGGGCGTTCTTCAGCCGTCGCTGCCCGACCGCGCCCAGCGACGGGAGCGCCAACTGACGGCTGTAGCGGCGCTCCTCGGCGGCGGAGAGCGACGCGGCCGGCGCCACCAGCGGCAGCAACGGCACCCGTCCCGCCGCCGGCGGGACGCGGGACGGCACCCGGCTCACTCGTTCAGGGTGTAGGCGTCGTTCTGCGGGGTGTCCGGCCCCTCCTCACCCGGCGTCCCGGCGACCCCGGGCGGGTACGGCCACGGGTTGGCCTGGCAGGTCGGCCCCGACGCGGTCTTCAGCCCGAACGTCTGCTGCATCATCACCGGCGCGAGACCGTCGGGAAGGCAGGAGTGCGAGTGCTGGTGCCCGAGCGCGTGCCCGTCCTCATGGTTGATCATGTAAATGCGGTACTGGTTCAAGTCGCCCAGATAGGCGGCCGAGCCGCGCACCCAGCGGGACACGTTCAACACCACCCGCCCGTCGGCGGCGTCCCAGCACGACGACTCCACCGGGATGTCGTAGCTGCACAGATCCCGCACGGTGAGCGAGGAGGTCAGGCTGATGCGGAAGTCCGGAGTGCCGCTGTCGACGCGCTGCAACGACACCCCATGCCCGGACCAGCTGCGCGGGTCGGCCAGCACCAGATCCACCTTCTTGGCGAACGCGGTCAGGCTCACGCCGCTGACGCCGTTCTCCACCTCGATGGTGTAGGTGTACAGCGGACCGTCGCCGTACACGTCGGTGCTGCCGGGCAGCACCCGGAAGGTGCCGTCGCCGCGCATCGTGTAGTCCGGCCCGGCGGGCAGCGCCGCGCCCGTGACGGCGGTGTCGATGGCGCCCGGCCCGGCCTCGTCGGTCTTGACCTGGGCGTTGCTGGCCGCGGTCGGCGGCGTCGTGACCGGCGCCCGGGTGGGCGAGGTCCCGGAGCCGTCCGTCCCGGAGCTCTGTGTCCCGGATCCGGACGATGCGGCGCTCGGCGCCCGGCCCGCCGCGCCCGCCGCCCCTTTCGGACCGGACCCGGAGGCGCTAGTCTCGTTGAGCACCGCGACGATGGTGACCACCGTGAGCACCGGGAGCGCGTACGCGCGCCACCCGTAGCGGGCGACGAACCGGCGCAGCATGTGTCCAGCTTGGCACAAACCACACCCGACATACCAGTTTGACGGTCGCCACACGCCGAACATGACGACAATGCCGCAGCGCTTGGCGGCCCGGTAGACTTCGCTGGCCAGATCGGCGACGCGTTCGCGCGCGGGCGCCGAGTCACACCTCACGAAGGGTCGCAGGTGGCGCAAGCGCGCGACGCCCGCAAACGCAGCCGGTTGCCGCGCTCGGCACGGCGCCAACAATTGCTGGCCGCGGCGCAGGAGGTGTTTGTCGCCAACGGGTACCACGCGGCCGTGATGGACGACATCGCCGAGCGCGCCGGAGTCACCAAACCCGTGCTTTACCAGCACTTCCCCGGCAAACGCGAGCTATACCTGGCGCTCATCGACGCCCAGGCCGACGCGCTGGTCGCGGCGATCACCGGCTCGCTGGCCGGCACCGAGAACAACCGACAGCGAGCGCACGCCGTGCTGTCGGCATACTTCGACTTCATCGACGGCTCCTCTGACACCCAGCCGGGCGCGTTCCGGCTGTTCTTCGAGTCCGACCTCGGCAACGACCCGGCGGTGCGAGAACGGATCGCGCGCGCCGAGGGAGTGGTCACCGCGACTGTCGCGCGAACCGTCGCGGCCGACACCGGCCTGGACCGCCCGCGCGCCGAATTGCTCGCGGTGGCGCTGTCCGGCGCCGCGCAGGTGGTCGCCCGGTGGTGGCTGGCCAACGGCCGACCGGTGCCCAAAACCACCGCCGTGGCGCTGGTGGAGTCGCTGCTGTGGCGCGGCCTGTCCAACTTCCCGCGCCACGGCGAGCACCAGCTTCCCGCTTGCTGACCCCGCCGCACGGCTAGCCTGGTCCCCGAACCCGGCCCGCCCCTTGGGTCCGCCGCCGGAGCACCACTGAACATCCCAGAGAACGCCCGGAACACCCCGGAAAACCCCAGCGAACGCGAGGAGGCCGTCGTGGAGGTCAAGATTGGTGTGCTGCACACCCCGCGCGAGATCGTGGTGGAGAGCTCGCAGACTCCCGACGAGGTGCAGGCCACGGTGGCCGCGGCGCTGAAAAGCATCGACGGTCAACTGATCCTCATCGATGAGAAGGGCCGCCGGGTGATCGTGCCGGCGAACCTGGTCGCCTACGTCGAGATCGCGCAGGCCGACGTGCGCCGGGTCGGCTTCGCCGGCGGCTGAGCGCGTCCAGCCCGGCGGCTGAGCGCGTCCAGCCCGGCGGCTGAGCGCGTCCAGCTGAGACACGGCCAACAGGCGCGCGAGGTTTTCGTGGCGCTCTCGTAGACTTGCTGTGTTCCGTCGTCCACATCGGCGGGAAAACCGCGTTGGCCGCTACCCGGCCGAGGCTCGCCGACCGCGCATCCTGTTCGCGCGGGACGACGTGGGCCGCCGGGCGATTTCTCCAAGCCGGTCGGCGCACGACCGCGAGCAATTGCAGTAGAGGACGAGCAATTGCAGTAGAGGAATCGTGCATGACCACTGAGAACCACGGGGCCGGACCCAGCGCCGCCGACCTCACCACCACTGAATCGAGCGCCAGCACCGAACCGAGCGCCACCACCGAGCCAAGCGCCACCACCGAGCCAAGCGCCGGCGCCCCCACCGCGGCCGAGGCAGACGCCGCCGAGCCCGGCGAGCTCGGGGCGCTGACCCCGCTCACCGCCGCCGAGCCCCCGGACGAGGACAGTCCGCTGTTCGCCGATTTCGACATCGACCCGGCCATCGTCCGCGCGCTGTCCGAGCGGGGCATCACCCGCACCTTCGCCATCCAAGCGCAGGCGCTGCCGATCGCGCTCGCCGGAACCGACGTCATCGGGCAGGCGCGCACCGGAACCGGCAAGACGCTCGGTTTCGGCGTCCCGCTGCTCAACCGGCTGGCCTTGCCCGCCAGCGGGGGCGCCGCGCCGCAAGCCTTGGTGATCACGCCGACCCGCGAGCTGACGGTGCAGGTGGCCGGCGACCTCGCCGCTGCCGGCAAGCACCTCGGGGCCAAGGTCACCGCCATTTACGGCGGGCGGGCGTACGAGCCGCAGCTGGAAACGCTGCGCCGCGGCGTGGACGTCGTGGTGGGCACCCCGGGACGGCTGCTCGACCTGGCCCGCCAAGGCGCGCTGGTGCTGGGCATGGTGCGCGCGCTGGTGCTGGACGAGGCCGACGAGATGCTCGACATGGGCTTCCTACCGGACATCGAGAAGCTGCTCGCGCTGCTGCCCGACGAGCGGCAGACCATGCTGTTCTCGGCGACCATGCCCGGACCGATCGTGGCGCTGGCGCGCAAGTTCCTGCGCCAGCCGGTGCAGATCCGTGCCGAGCACGGCCTGGACGCGGCCCCCGCCATCGAGCACATCGAGCAGTTCGCCTACCGCTCGCACTCGCTGGACAAACCCGAGTTGCTGGCCCGGGTGCTGCAAGCCCGCAGCCGCGGCCTGACCATGATCTTCACCCGGACCAAGCGGCAGGCCGCCGCCGTCGCCGACGACCTGACCCGGCGCGGGTTCGCCGCCGCCGCGGTGCACGGCGATCTCGGCCAGGGCGCCCGGGAGCAGGCGCTGCGCGCGTTCCGCTCCGGCAAAGTCGACGTGCTGGTGGCCACCGACGTCGCCGCGCGCGGGCTGGACGTGGAAGGCGTCACCCATGTGATCAACTTCCAGGCGCCGGACGACGACAAGACCTACATCCACCGCATCGGCCGGACCGCGCGGGCGGGCGCCTCCGGCACCGCGATAACCCTGGTGGATTGGGAGGACATCCCGCGCTGGCGGAGCGTCTGCGACGCCCTCGGGTTGCCCCACCACGAGCCCCCGGAGACCTACTCCACCTCCGAGCACTTGTTCCTCGAACTGGATGTGCCACCCGAGGCCGGCTCCACGCTGCCCCGCGCCGGGCGCACCCGGGCCGGCCTGGCCGCCGAGCAGGTCGAGGATCTGGGCGGGCCCAAGCCGCGTCGGAGCCGGACCCGTCCGCCGCGCACGCGCGCCAAGCGGGTCCGCACCCGCACCCGCGGCGGGAAACCGATCGCCGCCGGGCAGTCCGCCGGCCCGTCGGGCGACAGCGGCAACTGACCCCCGGGCAGGATGTGTGCTGTGAGCGCCAATCCGGCCGAGACCGCCGCTGAGACTCCCCCCGAGCGTGCCGCCCCGGCGACGGCGACCAGCACCGGGACCACCGACACAAGCGCGGCCGAGGCCGCCGTTCGCCGACACCGCGCCGCGATGCGCCGGGCGTGGCGCTGGTATTCCGCCGCGCTCGCCGCGCTGTTGGTCGCGGTCGGGGTTTTGGTCGGCGTGGTGTGGGCCAATAGCGACGCCGCGCACACCACCCTGCGGACCGCGTCCACCCCGGCGCCCACGCTACAAGCCGCGGCCCCAGCGGCGCATCCCCAGCTGGCCTGGCAGAGCGACGACACGGCCGCGCTCAACGCGCCGTTCGTGGACGGCACGGTGGTCACCTACTCCGCGCACACGGTCACCGGTCGCGACGCGCGCACCGGTGACGCCGTGTGGACCTACACCCGCTCCAACGTGGCGGTGTGCGCCGTGGCGCAAGCGGGGGGGGTGACGGTGGCGTTCTACGACAGCCACTGCGACCAGGTGACGGCGCTGGACTCGGACACCGGCGAGCGGGTGTGGACGCGCACCCTGGACCAGGACGCGGGAACCATCGACGGCCGCCCGCAGCTGCTGGCCACCTCGGACACCATATTCATCTGGACCGACTCGGTGCTCTACGCCATCGACACCGGCGGGGGCCTGAACCGGTGGATGCTGTCGGCCGACCCCGGCTGCGCCTTCACCGGCCTCGCGCCGGGCCAAGGCGGGGTGCTCGTAGCCGAGCGCTGCGACGCCGGCGAGCAGCTGCTGCTGCGCGACCGCTACTCCGGCACCGATGACAAGGCCACCACCGACGACGGCAAGCAGCGCATCGCTTGGCGGGTGGCCGCCAATGGCGTCACCCCGGTCGCCGCGGACGATGTCGCGCTGGGTTACGACAGCGCGGCCCAGCAACTGGTCGCCTACGACCTCGGCGACGGCGCCGCGCTCGGCAACACTCCGTTGTCGCCCGCGCCGTCGGCCGCGGCCGCTTTGTCGCCGGGTGGGATCGCGCGGGCCGCGTTGCAAGGCGCGGAGGCGGTCTGGATCGGCGACCGCGTCTACCTGCTTGGCGGCACTGGAAGCACGGTGTTGTGGAGCGCTCCAGCCGCCGCCCCACCCACCGTGATCAGCACCGCCGAGGGCTTCGCGACCCCGGATGTCAACTCCGCCGCGCTGCTGGTGCCCACCGGGACCGCGATCGACCAGCTCGGCGCGAGCAACGGCCGGCCGGCCGCGTCCTATCCTGTGCCCGCCGAGTCGAACGCCCTGGTGTACCGGCTCGGCACCGGTTTCCTGACCTCCGTCGACGGCCGAACCGAGGTGTACCTGTGACTCTCCCGGACCAGACGCTGGGTTGCTCGGACCAGACCCCGAGCGCCCTGAACCAGACGAGCGCCCTGAACCAGACGGGCGCCCTGAACCAGACGAGCGCCCTGGGCAAGACGCGGTTTCCCGTGCCCGGCGGCGAGCTGGCGGCGCTGACCGCCGGCCCGCCGGACGGCGCGCCGGTGCTGCTGGTGCCCGGCTACACCGGCGCCAAGGAGGACTTCGCGCCGATTCTGCCGGCGTTGGCCGAGGCCGGGTTCCGCGCCACCGCGATCGACCAGCGCGGCCAGTACGAGTCGCCGGGCTGGGGTGACCCGGACGCCTACACCGTCGCCGCGCTGGCCGCCGATGTGTTGGCGGTGGCGGCGCTGCTGGGTGCGCCGGCAGATGGCGGACCGGCAGGCGGCGGGCAGGCAGATGGCGGGCCAGCGGGTGGCGCGCCAGTGCATCTGCTCGGCCATTCGTTCGGCGGCCTGGTGGCCCGCGGCGCGGCGCTGGCGGACCCGTCGGCGTTCGCCTCGCTGGTGCTGATGGGCTCCGGTCCGGGCGCGCTGGACGGCGGGCGCCGCGCGCGGATGGACCAGCTGCGCCCGGTGGCCGGGCAGGGGATGGCCGTCATCTACGCCGCGATGCAGGCCTATGACGAGCGCGACCCCGACTACGCGCCACCGCCGCCCGAGCGCGCGGCGTACCTGCGCATCCGGTTCCTGGCCAGCGACCCGGCCGGGCTGTTCGGGATGGGGCAGGCGCTGACCACCGAGCCGGACCGCACCGACGAGCTGGCGCGCACCGGGCTGCGCGCGCTGGTGCTGTGCGGCGCGAACGATGACGCGTGGCCGTTGCCGGCTCAGGAGGACATGGCCCGCCGGCTCAGCGGGCGGTTCGTGGTGGTGCCGGACGCGGCGCACTCCCCGGCCCGGGAGAACCCCGCGCCGACGGCCCGCGCGCTGGTCGAGTTCTGGCGCGCGACGCCGGCGTGATCGCTGATCGCGCTTGACGCGCGGCGTCCGGCGGGCGGCCGCCCTACGTCTGGCGGGCGGCCTTCGGCGTCCGGCACCGGGCGTCCGGCACCGGGCGGGCGGCGCAGTGGTCGGGCGGCTCAGCGGTCGGGCAGGCCCGCCCAGGTTTCGACGGCGGGCGCGGCGGCCTGACCGGGCGCGCAGTGCCGGCGGAAGTCACACCAGGCGCAAAGCGACGATGGCCTGGCCGGGAACGCCTCGTCCCGGTCGGCGCCGGCGTCCAGCGCGTCGCTGGCGGCCACGATGTCGTCCGCCGTCGCCTCGGCCCGCCCGATCTGCCGGGCCAACGACTCATCGGTGTGCTCGTGCGCGGCGACGGTCCCACTCGGCAGATGGTGCAGCTCGACCCGGCGGCACGCGCGACGCAAGGTCCGCTGGGTGGCGAGCGCGTAGCAGGCCAGCGCGGGCGAGGTGCGCGCGTCGTCGTCGCCGGGCGGGTGGCGGCCGGTCTTGTAGTCCACGATCACCAGCTCGCCGCCGCGCTCGTCGATGCGGTCCACCCGGCCGGACAGGGCCAGCCGACGGGTCCGGGTGGCGACGACCCGCTCCACCCCGACCGGCTCCGCCGCCGGATCGACGCCCGTCAGGTACCGGGTCACCCATTCCTCGGCGCGCGCCCGCCACACCGCTGACTGGTCTTCGTCGCGAAACCCATCCGAGCGCCAGTTCCGCGCCACTGCCAGCGCGCCGTTCGGCGGGGTGCGCTCGGCCCGGGGCAGCTGCCACCACCGGTGCAGCGCCACATGCGTCACCGCGCCGAGGGTGGTGTGCGCCCACGGTCCGCCGCGCTGCGGTGTCGGCCGGTCCAGGTAGGTCATCCGGTATCGGCGCGGGCAGTCGTACGCGGCCAGCCGGGACGGGGTGCACGCGAACAGACGCTTGGGCATGGCGGCCAGGGCGAGCTGCTCGTGCTCGCCGGCAGGGCCTGCATCGGGGCGGGCGGTCATCACGGCACCCGCTGAACGGGCTCACCCATCGGCGCGGGCGTCCTCGCCGCCGGGGCCATCGCCACCGGATGCGCCGTCCGGCCCATCGCCCCCGGCACCGCGCGGCCCATCGCATGCTCCGTCCGGCCCATCGCATGCGCCGTCCAGCCCACCAGATGCGTCATGCGGCCCAGCGGCCCCGGCCCCCTGCGGCCCATCGCATGCGCCGTCCAGCCCACCAGCCCCGGCGCCGTCGCCTTGGGCTGCCAAGATCGCGCCGACGGGACTGCCGGCCGCCGGCGTCTCGGCGGCATCGGCCAGGAACCAGGCGGGATTGCCGGCGCGACCGCGCCCCCCAACCCCGCCTCCTAACGCAAGCCCGCCCCCAACCGCGCCCGTCAGCGCGCCGCCGAGCCCGTCAACCACGGCTGGGTCCACCGGCGCGCTTTCCAACGCTCCGCCGGGCGCTCCGCCGAGAGCCCCGCTGGGGGCGCCGCCGAGAGCCCCGCCGGACGCGCCGCCAGGAGCGCCGGGAACCCCGCCAGGAGCGACCGCGAGGGTCCCGCCGAGTTGCCAAAACGGCGTTGCGTACCACCCGCCGGGAATGCCCAGGCCGCCGCCGTAGTAGTGCGCGGCGCCCGGGCGGTAGGACGGGAACCCGTCGAACTGCTGGCCCCGGACCATGATTTGTCGCGGCGCGGTCAACTGTTCGCCGCGAATCTCGTCTGCGGCCGGCAGCGCCGGTCCGGGATCGATGCCGAGCGCGACCCGCGCCGACCGCGCCGCGTACAGGCCCTCCAGCACGGTCTGGCGCATGATCCCGTACTTCTCCACGGTGTCGGCGATGGCCAGCGTCGAGCCGGCCGAGGTGAACCGTTCCGAGGCGTCGGCCAGCGCCTGGCGGGCGACGCTGTTGTCTTTCGGGTCGAGGGTATTCAGCTCGTTGGCCAACCGGTCGTAGTACGGCATCACCTTGGCTTGGGCCAGTTCCAACCGCCGCCGGGCCGAACGCTTGCCAGAGACCAGCGCGCCGCCGCCGCCGACCACCACGACCGCGCCGATCACGATCAGCCAGACCAAAGCGCTCACCTTCCAACCGTAACCAATCCAACCGTTGCGCCCGACCGAGCGCCGCCGATCCCCCCGCGCCGGCGGCCCCGGCGCCGAGCGCCACTCACCCGGACACCGGTTGACGCGCCGTGGCGCGATCGACGAGCGCGGCGAACTGGTCCGGATCGGTGACACACGCGCCCAGTGGGGTCAGCTTGTTGGCGCCGTGGTAGTCGGAGGCGCCCGTCACGATCAGCCCTAGCTCCCCGGCCAGGCCGGCCAGCGCCGCCCGCTGCGCTGGGTCATGGTCGGGATGGTTGGCCTCCACACCGGCCAGGCCCGCCGCCGCCAGCGCGGCGATCGCCTCCGGCCCCACGATCGGCCCGCGCGTCACCGCGTACGGATGGGCGAACACGGCAACCCCACCCGCCGCGCGGACCAGCGCCAACGCGCGGAACACCTCGGTGTCGTCTTTGCGCACGTAGTGCTTCGAGGTCGAGGACAACAGTTCTTCGAACGCCTCGCCGACCGTCGCCACCACCCCGGCCTCGACCAGCGCGCGCGCGATGTGCGGCCGGCCGACAACCCCGCTGCCGGCCAGCTCGCGCACCCGGTCCCAGCTGATCGGCACGCCGTCGGCCACCAGGTTCGCCACGATGGCCGCGCCCCGCGCGCGCCGGCTGCCCCGCAGCCGAGCCCGCTCCGCGCGCAGCGCCGGGTGGTCGGGGTCGAACAGGTAGCCGAGCAGATGCAGCGCCGTCCGCCGACCGGAGTCATCGATGTGGACGCAGGAGAACTCCGCGCCGGGCACCAGCGTCAGCCCGCGCGGCCGGGCGTCGATCGCCTCGCCCCATCCGGCGGTGCTGTCATGGTCGGTGACCGCGACCACGTCAAGACCGTTGGCCCGTGCCCTTGCGACCAGCTCGGCCGGGGTGTCGGTGCCGTCGGACGCGGTGGAGTGAGCGTGCAGGTCGATGCGCACTGGATTCCTCCTGCCCAGTTCGGTGGGTCTGCCTGCCCCGTTCGGTGGGTCTGCGGTTCGGTTGGTGGCCCAACCCTACGATCGCGCGCTGGCGGCGGCGACGACACTGGTTCGGTGCAACCATCCGCGCCCAGGTTCCCCGCCGCCACGCCCGCCCCAGCCGTGGCCGCGTGGAGCCGGCCGGACATCGCCCCAACCGAGCCCGAGAACCCCCCAACCGGATCGGAGAACCCGTTGGGCCTTCTCCGATCCGGCCCAACGGTCGACCCGGCAGCTGTCCAGCCGTGCGCCGGCGGGATCGTCTTCGACGAACAGGGCCGGCTGCTGCTGATCCGTCGCGGGCACGAGCCCTCGGCCGGAACCTGGTCGGTGCCGGGCGGGCGCTGCGCCCCCGGTGAGTCCGCTGCCGAGACGTGTGTGCGCGAACTCGCCGAAGAGACCGGCCTTCAGGTCCGGGTGCTGCGCCGCGCGGGGCGGGTCCAGCGGGACGGCCCGGGTGGCGTCGGCTATGAGATTGTCGATTTCGTCTGCGCCGTGGTCGGTGGAACCCTTCGCGCCGGGGATGACGCCACCGACGCGCGCTGGGTGAGCCGCGCCGAACTCGGGGCGCTACCGCTGTCCCCGGGGCTGGAGGAGACGTTGCGGGAATGGCGGCTGCTGCCCCGCTGACCCGCCCGCGCCCCGGCGGTCGCACCGCTCAAGCAACCGGTCAGGCGGTGGTCAAGCGGTCGCGCGCAGGCCGCCCGCAGCGCCCGACGATCGCGCCGCAGCGGTCTCGCCGCTGGACGCCAGCGCCGCTCAGGCGTCGGTCTTCGGCACCGGCCGGCCCGGCTCCTCGCCCCCCCGCTCCTCGGCGTACTGCCGGGTCGGGATCATCACCTTGCGACGGAACACGCAGACCACGGTGCCGTCCTGCTTGTAGCCGGTGGTGCGCACATAGACGATGCCGGTTTTCCGGCTCGAGTTTTCCTTAAGCCCGATCACCTCCGAGAGCGCCGTGAGGGTATCGCCCGGATAGACCGGCTTGCGGAAATAGCAGCCGGCATAGCCCAGATTGGCCACCGCGTTGAGCGACACGTCGGGCACGGTCTTGCCGAAAATGACGTGAAAGACCAACAGATCGTCGACC
>WQZC01000061.1 GCA_009780925.1 Actinomycetes bacterium
AGCGTCTCTTTGTCGCCGTTGGCGTAGGTGACCTCCAAGAACCGGTTCTCCGGCGACTGGGCGTACATGTGCTCCACGGTCCGCGTGATCATCGCCGCCACCGTCGCCGCCGGGTCGCCGCCGTGCTCGGCCAGGTCGTCGGGGTGGATCGGCAGCGTCGGGGTGAGGTATTTGGTGAAGATGTCGGCGGCGGCCTCGGCGTCCGGGCGCTCGATCTTGATCTTCACGTCGAGCCGGCCGGGACGCAGGATCGCCGGATCGATCATGTCCTCGCGGTTGGAGGCGCCGATCACGATGACGTTCTCCAGGCCCTCGACCCCGTCGATCTCCGACAGCAATTGCGGCACGACGGTGTTCTCCATGTCCGAGGAGACGCCGGAGCCGCGGGTGCGGAACACCGAGTCCATCTCGTCGAAGAAAACGATCACCGGGGTGCCCTCATCGGCTTTCTCCCGGGCGCGCTGGAAGATCAGCCGGATCTGCCGCTCGGTCTCCCCGACGAACTTGTTCAGCAGCTCCGGCCCCTTGACGTTCAGGAAATACGAGCGAGCGCGCTCGCCGGCGCGGGCCGGCTCGCCACCCGGCGCGCCGCGCGCCTCGGCCATCTGTCTGGCCAGCGAGTTGGCCACCGCCTTGGCGATCAGGGTTTTCCCGCAACCCGGCGGGCCATACAACAGAATGCCCTTGGGCGGGCGCAGCTGATGCTCGCGGAACAGCTCCGCGTGCAGGAACGGCAGCTCCACCGCGTCGCGGATCGCTTCGATCTGCCGGGCCAGCCCGCCGATCGCGGTGTAGTCGATGTCGGGCACCTCTTCGAGGATCAGTTCCTCGATGTCGCTGTTGGGGATCCGCTCGAAGGCGAGCTGCGCGCGCGACTCCACCAACAGCGAGTCGCCGACCCGCAATGGCCCCTCGCGCAACGGCGCGGCCAGGTGGACCACGGTCTCGGCGTCGGCGTGCCCGACCACCAGCGCCCGGTCGCCGCCGGGCAGCAGTTCTTTGAGCGCCGCCACCTCCCCGGTCCGCTGTGGCCCGCGCGCGGCGACCACGTTCATCGCCTCGTTGAGCATCACCTCCTGGCCGCGGCTCAACGCGGACGGGTCGAGCTCTGGGGAGACCGCGACGCGCAGCTTGCGCCCGCCGGTGAACACGTCCACCGTCCCGTCCCCGAACCCGTCCAGGAACACCCCGTAACCACTGGGCGGCTGGGCCAGCCGGGAGACCTCCTCGCGCAGCGCGACCATCTGCTCGCGGGCCTCGCGCAGCGTCTCGGCCAGCCGCTCGTTCCGGTCGCCGAGGCCGGCGAGCCGGGCTTGCGCCTGCGCCAACCGGTCCTGCAGCGTCCGCAGCCGGCGCGACATCTCGGCGGCCCGGGCGCGCGCCAGCTCCGCGTCTTGCTCGGCGAGCACCGCGCGCGAGCGCAACTCCCGCGTGAGCTCGTCCTGGGCCGGCGGCGGGTGTGACAGATCGGACATCTCGTTCACCTCCGTGTGCGCGCCCGCGATCCCACCCTATGCAAAGTCCGCCGCTCGCGGCCAGCCCATATGACCAGGCCGCGCCGGAGCGGGCCAGCCCGGCGGGGCGTCACGGCCGGCTCGGGCAAGATGGGGCGGGTGAGCGAGCGGTTTGAGGTGTGGATCGACCAGGACCAGTGCACCGGCGATGGGCTGTGCGCGCAGTACGCGCCCGAGGTGTTCGAGATCGACATTGACGCGCTGGCCTACGTCAAGGACGCGGGCGGCACGCTGCTCACCGCGCCCGGGGCGCGTGCCCCGGTTCCCGCCGAGCTGGCTGGCGATGTGGCCGCGGCAGTCAACGAGTGCCCTGGCGCCTGCATCTTCACGCGGCGCGCCCACACCGACGACACGGCCGCGCAAGCTTGCCCAAGCGCATCCGGCGAGCGCCGCTGAGCGCTACTGGCTGGCGTGGCCTAGGCGCGGCGCCGTGCGTCCGGCCGTGCTTTCCCGAGTGGAGAAGTCCGGCGTTTCGGATTATTCGTTAGGCTCCGGCGTGTCGCGCCGCAGAGGCCTCTGTTACGAGTGATACTGATGGTTTAGCTGGTGGACTTGTGGTGCATGTGGCGGTAGCGCTACGGTGTTCGTCATGGCCGACGAACATCCGCGCCACCGTGCCCTGAACCCGCGCTGCGGCATTCGCGCGCGAGCCCTGCGCATCGGTGCGCTCGCGCTGCCCACCCTCGTTTGCGCGATCGGGGTCGCGCTGGCGCTGCCAGCCTCCAGCGCGTCGGCGGACCCGTCGGCGAACGACTGGTACCGGCTGCGGATGTGCGAGTCGAGCAACAACTACCAGATCAACACCGGCAACGGCTACTACGGGGCGTACCAGTTCGACCTGGCCACATGGCGCACCGTCGGCGGCAGCGGGTACCCGAACCAGGCGTCCGCCGCCGAGCAAGACGCTCGGGCGCTGATGCTGTACCGGATGCGAGGCTGGTCGCCGTGGCCCACCTGCGTTAGGAGTCTCGGCCTGGTCGAGGACAGCGCCGCCCGCTCCGGCAAGACCAGCGACATCAAGGTGCCCACCACGGCCAAACCGACGGCCAGCACCTCGGCGCTCAAGCCGGCTTCCACCGCGCCCAAGCCGACGGCCACGCCCAAGCCCACCACAGCAACCCCGAAGCCGGCTTCCACGACACCCAAGCCCGCGACCACCACACCCAAGCCAACGACGACGCCCAAGCCGGCGACCACGCCCAAGCCCACTACCCCTGCCGCGAAACCCTCGACCCCGGCCAAGACGTCCAGCGCGGCGCCGGCGTTCCCCGGCAAGCGGGCCTACCGCATGGGCGACTGGAACGCCAACATCAAGCGGTTCCAGGACCGGATGCACGCGCGCGGCTTCTTCCCGGTCGGTACCGGCCAATTCGGCCCGAACACCCTGGCCATGGTCAAGCAGCTGCAGCGCTCGAACGGGCTGACCCCGAACGGCCAGATCGGGCCGCAAACGTGGAAGCTAGCCTGGACCGGCAAGTACCGCCCAGCCGCGCCGGTCAAGGCCACCGCGCCCAAGATGCCCGGCGGCGACCGATGGTTCTCCTACGGCGACAACAGCACCGTGATCAAGAAGTGGCAGCAGCAAATGCAAAAGCGCGGCCTGTTCCCGGTCGCGTGCACCGGCCAGTTCGGACCGCAGACGCTCGCCACCGTCAAACACTTGCAGAAGGCCAACGGCCTGCCCGCCAACGGCCTGCTCGGACCGGTCACCTGGGGCCTGGCCTGGACGGGCAAATACTAGGAGCCTGCCCGCGCGGACCAGGACCACCCGTCCAGACCGACCGTCCGGGGCTCCGTGCGCGGGAGCCAACCGATTGGCGACGCACGCTCGAGCCATTCTCATTCGACTCGTGATGGCGTCAAATATCAGGAGGCAGCGCGAGTGACCGATGTTCTAGTTCGCGATGTCGCGGAGAGCGACCTTCGGCGGTTGGGCCAGAAGGCGGCCAGGGCGGGTCTGTCACGTAGCGACCACCTCAAGCGTCAGATCGCGCAGGCTCAAGGGTCAGATCGCGCAGGCTCAAGGGTCAGATCGCGCAGCACGTGTCGCGTGGCGAGCCGTCGGGCACGCTCACCCTTGACGATTCGCGTCGGCACGCGGAGGCCACCGCCGACCTGCTTGATGAGCAGGTCATGCGACAGGCCTGGTCGCGACGGCAGCCTGGCTGATCGACAAATCCGCCATCGTGCGCCTGCCGCACAGCATGGACGCGTCCTCGTGGCGCTAGCGCATCGAGCGCGGGCTGGTCCGAATCAGCACGCCAACGCTGCTGGAGGAAGGCGTCTGGGTGCGGTCCTTCACCTTGACAAGGATTTCGAGCTGATCACCGAAGCGACCGGCCGGCCAGTCGAACGCTTGCGCCTGCCCTGACGGATTTCGTCTGCTTTCGTGCGGCCTAGCCGGGCGTCTTCGCGGGCCGGCGCTGGCGCGGCGGCGCGGTCACCCCGGGGGCCAGCCGTCGCGCCGTCACCAGAAAGCCGGTGTGACCGATCATGCGATGCTCGGGGCGCACCGCCAACCCCACCACGTGCCATTCGCGGCGCATCGACTCCCAGGCCTCCGGCTCGGTGAACCCGCCGATCTCGCGCAACGCCTCCACCAGCCGCGACAGCTGCGTGGTGGTGGCCACGTAGCCGAGCAGCACCCCGCCCGGGCGCAGCGCCGCCGCGACGGCCGGCAGCGGCTCCCATGGCGCGAGCATGTCCAGCACCGCCCGGTCCGCCGGCTCGTCCGCCGGATGCTCGGCGAGGTCGCCGATGCGCAAGGTCCAGGTGTCCGGCCGCTGCCCGAAGAACGCGGCCACGTTGCGCTCGGCCACCGCCGCGTGATCGGCGCGCTGCTCGTAGCTGAGCACCCGTCCGCCGGCCCCGACCGCCCGCAGCAGGAAGCAGCTCAGCGCCCCGGAGCCCGCGCCCGCCTCCAGCACCGTCGCCCCCGGGAAGATGTCCCCGAAGGCGATGATCTGCGCGGCGTCCTTCGGGTAGATCACCGCCGCGCCGCGCGGCATCGCCAACGCGAAGTCGACCAGCAACGGGCGCAACGCCAGGTAGGGGGTGCCCGATGCGGACAACACCACCGAGCCGTCCGGGCGGCCGATCAGCTCGTCGTGGCTGATCGCGCCGCGATGGGTGTGGAACTGCTTGCCAGCGGCCAACACCACGGTGTGCTGGCGTCCCTTGGGATCGGTCAGCTGCACCCGGTCCCCGGGCGCGAACTCACCGGCCATCAGCGCGACCGCCCGTCCGCGCGGGGCGAGAACGCGGCCATCAGCGCGCGGCCATCGCCATGGCGAGGTCGGCGGTGGACAAGATCCCAGCCGCCGAGCCGTCCTCGCGCACCACCAGGTACTCGGCGGCCGGGGTGGCGCGCACCGCGCTCACCAACGCGGTGCCGCGCAACGACAGCGGCAGCACCAAACCCGGCTCGAGCGGCCGGGCCACCTCCGAAACCGACACCCAGGGCCGCCGGTCGGTGGGCACCGATCCGATCCGGCGCTCGTTCACCAGCGCCCGCGGGTGGTCCGCGGAATCGACCACGACCAGGCCACGCGCCCGACTCTCCCAAGCGCGGCGCAGCGCCTCGGCCACCGAGACGTCCGCCCGCACCATCAACCCCGGACGGAGCAGCCGCGCCATGTCCAAGCCGGGCAGCCGCGCCGACAGCTCCGCCGAGCGCAACGCGCCGGTCGCGCCGACCCAGATGAACGCGCCGAGCATCAACCCGAACAGCACATTGGCGAAACCCCAACCCGACGAGCGCAGGAACAGGCTGGACCCCACCACCACCACGATCGCGAGCGCCCGGCCCACCCAGGCCGCGGCGCGGGTGCCGGTCAGCTGCGCGCCGCTGACCCGCCAGACGATGGCCCGCAGCACCCGCCCGCCGTCCAGCGGCAGCCCGGGCAGCAGGTTGAAGACCGCGACGATCAGGTTGCTGATCACCAGCAGCGACAGCAGCGCCCACGGCACCGTGTACGCCGCGACGGAGCGGTAGCCCAGCCACGCGCCGGCCGCGACGAGCAGCGAGACGGCGGGTCCGGCCAGCGCGATCAGCAGCTCGTCGCGGGATCGGTCGATCTCCTCGTCGATCTCCGAGACCCCGCCCAGCAGGAAGATCACCACCTGCCGCACCGGACGGCCCAGCGCCAAGCTGACCGCGACGTGGCCCAGCTCGTGGGCCAACACGCAGGCTGCCAACGCGACCGCGAACCCGAAGGCGATCAGGTAGGACTGCGCGGGGCTGATGCCATCCACCCAGTCCCGCACGATCCCGCTGTAACTGAGCGTGATCAGCGCGGCGATGAGCAGCCAGGACGGCGCCAAGTACAGCGGCACGCCGAAAAACCGCCCCACCGGAAGCAGGCGCCCGCGCTGGGCCGGTGGGCGCGGCGACGGATTGTTGGCGCTCATCACGTCTATGTTACGGCGGCATAGCCGGTCTGTTGCGGCGGATTCGGAGGCAACTCCGCTACCGTACGAGTGTGGACGCGAGCGGCGACCTGCGGGCGCGCATCGAGGAGGGCGCGACGAAGCGCCGAAGCAAGCGGCTTGTGCATCGTCGTGCGCGCTCGATTTGGTGGAAGCGGCTGGGACTGTTCGTGGTGGTGGTGATCGCGGCCACAGTGTCGCTGCGGACCTGGGTCATCGAACCGTTCTGGATCCCCTCGGAGTCGATGGAGCCGACCCTGCACGGGTGCGTGGGCTGCAAAGACGACCGCCTGCTGGTCAACAAGCTCGCCTACAAGCTGCATGACCCGCGCCGGGGCGACATCGTGGTGTTCCGCCGGCCCGCGAACTTCAGCTCGTCCGACCAGGATCTGGTCAAACGGGTGATCGGGCTGCCCGGGGAGACCGTCAGCGGTCACGACGGACTGGTCTGGATCGGCGATCGCCCGCTCACTGAGCCGTATGTATCGCCCAATTGCCACGGAACCGGCGACTTCCCCCCGGTGGTGGTGCCGGCCAAGGATGTGTTCGTGATGGGCGACAACCGCTGCAACTCCTCCGACAGCCGGGTGTTCGGTCCCATCCCGCAGTCGTCGATCGTGGGCCGGGCGTTCGTCACCTTCTGGCCGTTCGGACGGCTGCACTGGTTGTGACGGTTGTGACGGTTGTGACGGGGCGCGGGTCGCGGCTGGTTGCGTCGCGCCCGACCCCGGGCGCTCCGGCCCGTCGTCAAGCGTTGGCGCGCGGCCCAGCGAGCCCGGCTTGGCTCCGGAAATGTCGGAGGCGGGCTCTACCGTTTGAGTCATGACGCAACCGACGGACCCGACGCGGATCGCGGACCCAGCGCAACCGACGGACCCGAGGCGGGTCGCGGACCCAGCGCAACCGACCGACCCGAGGCGGGTCGCGGACCCAGCGCAACCGACCGACCCGAGGCGGGTCGCGGACCCAGCGCAACCGCCGGGCGCGGCGCAGGCTGTGGACGCGACGGGCGCGGCGCGAGTGCTGGACGCGGCCGACCCGACGCCGGGGGCGAGCTTGGTGGAAGGCTCGCTGTCGCCGTCGCGGGCGGCGGATTTCAAGAACTGCCCGCTGCTGTACCGGTTCCGCGTGATCGACCGCCTGCCCCAGGCCCCTTCGTTGGCCGCCACCCGCGGCACCCTGGTGCACGCCGCCCTGGAGCGGCTGTACGACCTGCCGGCCGTCGCGCGCACCCCGCAGGCCGCCCGGGACATGGTCGGGCCGCAATGGCAGCGGCTGGTGGCCGAGGACCCGGCCCGGGCGGAACTGTTCGCCGAAGACTCGGACGGCGCCCAGCTGGCGCGCTGGCTCGACTCGGCGCGGGAGCTGGTGGGCAACTACTTCGCGCTTGAGGATCCGACCCGCCTCGAGCCGGCCGCCCGCGAGCAGCTGGTCGAGGCGGTGGTGGACGGGTTGCGGTTGCGCGGCTACGTCGATCGCCTCGACGTCTCCCCCGCCGGCGACCTGCGCGTGGTCGACTACAAGACCGGCGCCATGCCGGGCGCGGCGTTCGAGTCGCACGCGCTGTTCCAAATGAAGTTCTACGCCCTGGTGCTCTGGCGCAGCCGCGGCGTGCTGCCCCGCCAGCTCAAGCTGCTGTACCTTGCCGACCGTGACGCCCTGGTGTACACACCGGACGCCGATGAACTGAACCGCTTCGAGCGAACCCTGCGCGCCATCTGGGCGGCGATCGCCGAGGCCACCCGGAGCCAACGGTTCCAACCCAACCCCGGACGGTTGTGCGACTGGTGCGACCACCAGGAGCGCTGCCCGGCGTTCGGCGGCACCCCGCCGCCGTTCCCGACCGAGGCGCTGGCCACGTCCAGCTCAGACCGCCGCCGGGGCCAAGCGCCCGGCGGCGGCACTCACGCCCCCGGCAACAGCGCCGCCAGGTCCGCCACGCCCACTCCGGCCAGCGAGTCCACCACCGCGTAGCCCGGGCCAGGGGCGATCGGCACCTCGCACGGCGCCACCAACACCGCGCAGCCGGCGGCCAGCGCCGAGGACAGCCCGAGCACCGAGTCCTCCACCGCGACGCACGCACGCGCGTCGGCTGGCACGCGCGCGGCGGCGGCCAGATACGGGTCCGGCGCCGGCTTGGGGCGCGCCACCTCGTCACCGCACACCGTGGCGACGAACCGTTCGCGGCCGATGAAGTCCAGCGCGATCTCCGTGAGCTCCCGGCTGGTCGAGGTGACCAGCACCGACGGGATCCCGGCCCGGCGCACCGCTTCGAGCAGCTCGGGCGCACCCGCCCGCCACTCCAACTCGGTGCGGAACAGCTCGGCGGTCCGCTCAGTCAGGAACGCGCCGCTGGCGCGCGGGTCGGCGTCGATGCCCAGGTCCTCGTGCACGATGGCGATCGAGCGCTCCAGTGACGAACCGATCATCCCCTCCCGAGCCGACTCGGACAGCGCCCCGCCGAGCCAGCGCACGAGATCCTCCAGCGCGACCGTCCACACCTTTTCCGAGTCGAGCAGGGTGCCGTCCATGTCGAACAGCACCGCCGCCAGTTCAGCGCCCACTGGTCACGCCCGTCGCACTCATCGCATCCGCAGCGGGTTGGGATGCTCGCCTGGCATGCCCCAGCTGAGTCCGCCCATCGCACAACCACCTTCACGATTGCCTTGCTCGTCGCCACGACGGACGCCCGCCCCGCCCCTTCGGCCCCGAGACCGGCCCGGCGCGCGGCACAGCGCTTCCATCGCCACAATCTTTCCGCCGCACAGTGTCCCAGACAGTCCCGCCCCGCAGGCGTTGGGCTTCGACGCCGCCGGGCCACCAGGGCCGCCGGCTCGCGCGACGGGCCGCGGTTCGGTTCCAGGCTGCGACACCACCGGCTCCCGAGCCGGGCCGCGCTTCGGTTCCAGGCTGCGACACCACCCGGCCGCCGACACCACCGGCTCCCGAGCCGGGCCGCGGTCCCGAGCCGTACCCGCCGGATGACGGCGGCGCTGCTCAGGTGTTGAAGTGCCGGGCCTGCGGGTGATGCGCCACCAGCGCGTCGGTGGACTGTTCCGGACACAACTGGAACCCCTCCGACAGGGTCACTCCGATCCGCTCCGGGCGCAGCAGCGCGACGATCTTGGCGCGGTCCTCCAGGTTCGGGCAGGCGCCGTAACCGAGGGAGAAGCGCGCGCCCCGGTAGCCGCCGCGCAGCAGCTCCGCCGCCTCGGTGGCGTCCGAGGCGGCTATCGGCGCACCGCCGGGCAGCACCAGCTCGCCGCGCACCCGCCGGTGCCAATGCTCGGCCAGCGCCTCGGTCAACTGCACCGACAACCCGTGCGCCTCCAGGTAGTCGCGGTAGTGGTCGGCTTCGAAGAGCGCGCGGGTGTACTCGCTGAGCCGCTCACCGACGGTGACGATCTGCATCGCCAGCACATCCGTCTCGCCCCCGGACTCGCCGCCGGCAGCATGGAAGAAGTCCGCCAGGCACAATCGGTGGTCGCGGCGCTGACGCGGGAAGGCGAACCGGGTCCGCTCCGCGCCGTCGCCGCCGAGCACGATCAGGTCGTCGCCCGCGCTGACGCAGTGGAAGTAGCCGTACACGGCGGCGGCGCGCAGCAGGCCCTCGGTCTCGAAGCGGTCCAGCCAGTAGCGCAGCCGCGGCCGCCCCTCGGTCTCGATCAGTTCCGCCGTCGACGGTCCGGTGCCGCCGCGCGCGCCGCGCAGCCCCCACTGCGAGCGGAACAGCGCCCGCTCGTCCAGCAACGGCGCATAGTCGGCCAGAGCGATGTCAGTGACCGCGCGATCCCCCCAGAACGGGGGGGCCGGCACCGGATTGTCGGTAGCGACGTCGGAGCGGGCCGGAGCCGGCTCCGGAACCCACGGCGGCCCGGGCTCCGCTGCCGCGCGCGGAACCGCCGCCTCGCTCGGAGCCGTCACCCCCCGCTGCCCAGCCGTCGTGCTCGGAACCACCGCCGCGCGCTGCTCCGTGGCTTCGCGCTGCCCGGCCGCCTCATCCGGAACCCTCGCCTCACGCTCCACGGCCGACGCGTCTCGCTCTGCCGCGCCGCTCGGAACCCTCGCCCCACGCTCCACCGCCGACGCGTCCCGCGCCGTCGGGTCGCTCGGTGCCATCGCCCCGGGCTGCGCTGCCGCTTCGCTCGGCGCCATCGCTCCGCTCGGAACCCTCGCCCCGGGCTGCGCTGCCGCTTCGCTCGGCGCCATCGCTCCGCCCGGCTCCGTCGTCGCATCCCGCTGCGCCGCCGCCCGTTCCTCGGTTGCCTTGCGCTGACGCGCGGCGGCGATCTGGCGCGACCTCGCCCGACGCTCCCGCCGCCGCTCGCGCGCGGCGTCCTCCTCGGCCAGCGCGCGGCCCCCCACCGCGACGCCCGGGCCGTCGCCGCTCACGTCACCACAAGCGCTGCCGCTCGCGTCGCCACTCGCACCGCCGGCGCCACCCCGGCGGGCGGCGGTCAGCGCGTCCATCAGCCGCAGCCCCTCGAAGGCGTCCCGGGCGTAGCGGACGTCGCCGGCGAAGATCGCCGACAGGTCGTCTTCCACGTACGCCCGGGTCAGCGCGGCCCCGCCGAGCAGCACCGGCCACCGCCCGGCGACCCCGGCGGCGTTCATCTGCTCCAGGTTCTCCCGCATCGTCATGGTGGACTTGACCAGCAGCCCAGACATGCCGATGGCGTCCGCGCGGTGCGCCTCGGCCGCGTCCAGGATCGCCCCGATCGGCTGCTTGATGCCCAAATTGACCACGGTGTAGCCGTTGTTGGACAAGATGATGTCGACCAGGTTCTTGCCGATGTCGTGCACGTCGCCGGTCACCGTGGCCAGCACCACGGTGCCCTTGCCAACCGCGTCGGCCCGGCTCAGCTGGGGCTCCAGATGCGACACCGCCGCTTTCATCACCTCGGCTGAGCGCAGCACGAACGGCAGCTGCATCTGCCCGGAGCCGAACAGCTCGCCGACGGTCCGCATCCCGCCCAGCAGCGTGTCATTGATGATCTCCAGGGCGGGCCGGGCGCGCAGCGCCTCGTCCAGGTCGGCCTCCAGCCCGGCCCGCTCCCCGTCGATGATCCGGCGCGCCAATCGCTCGGCCAGCGGCAGCGCGGCCAGCTCGGCGCTGCGCGACTCCGCCGACGAGCGCGTCGAGACCCCCTCGAACAGCGCCATGAAGGCAGCCAACGGGTCGTGCCCATCCCGTCGCCGGTCGTAGATCAGATCCAGCGCGGCGGAGCGCTGCTCGTCGGTGATCTTCGACATCGGCAGGATCTTGGAGGCGTGCACGATGGCCGAGTCCAAGCCGGCGGTCACGCACTCATGCAGGAAAACCGAATTGAGCACCTGACGCGCGGCCGGGTTCAGCCCGAAGGAGATGTTGGACACCCCGAGTGTGGTCTGCGCCTCCGGGCGGCGGCGCTTGAGCTCCCGGATCGCCTCGATGGTGGCCGCCCCGTCGCGCCGGCTCTCCGGCTGGCCGGTGGCCAGGGTGAAGGTCAGGCAGTCCACGAACACATCGCACGCCCGGATGCCGTACCGGTCCCGCAGCGTGTCCAGCAGGCGCTCGGCAACCCGCACCTTTTCCGGCGCGGTGCGCGCCTGGCCGCGCTCGTCAATGGTGAGCGCCACCAGCGCCGCGCCGTGCTCGCGGGCCAGCCCGGCCACCCGGTCGAACCGGCCGCCCGGCGCGTCGCCGTCCTCCAGCGTCACCGAGTTGAGCACACTGCGCCCCCCGAGCGCCTCCAGCCCCGCCGCCAGCACGTCCGGCTCAGTGGAGTCGAGCATCAGCGGCGCGCGTGAGACCGCCGCGAGCAGCTCGGCGACCTGCCGCATGTCGGCGGCGCCGTCGCGTCCCACGTAGTCCACGCACACATCCAGCAGGTGCGCGCCGTCGGCGACCTGCTCGCGCGCGATGTCCACGCACTCGTCGTAGTCGTCGGCCAGCAGCGCCTCCCGGAACGCCTTGGAGCCGTTGGCGTTGGTGCGCTCGCCGACCATCAACACGCCGGCGTCCTGGCGGAACCCCACCGCCTGGTACAGCGACGACGCGCCCGGCTCAACCCGTCCCACTCGCGGCGCCCGGCCCGCCGCGCTCTCGGCCGGGACCATGCCGGCGACTGCGGCGGCCACCGCGCGGATGTGCTCGGGAGTGGTGCCGCAGCACCCGCCGACCAGCGCGGCCCCATGGTCGCGCGCGAAGTCCACCAGCGCGCTGGCCAGCTCGTCCGGGGTCAGCGGGTAGACCGCGCCGGCCGGGCCGAGCTCGGGCAGCCCGGCGTTGGGCAGCACGGAGATCGGCAGCGGCGAGATCGCCGCCAGGTGGCGCAGATGCGCGCCCATCGGCGCCGGCCCGGTGGCGCAGTTCATCCCGAACACGTCGATGCCGAGCGGCTCCAGCGCGGTCAGCGCGGCGCCGAGCTCGGTGCCCAGCAGCATGGTGCCGGTCGCCTCGACGGTGACGTTGACGATGATCGGCAACCGGCGCCCGGCGGCGGCCATCGCCCGCTTGGCGCCGATCACGGCGGACTTTGCCTGCAGCGGGTCCTGGCAGGTCTCGATTAGCACCGCGTCCACCCCGCCGGCGATCAGGCCCGCCACCTGCTCGGCGTAGCCGTCGCGCAGCGTCGCGAACCGCGCCTGGCCCAGCGTCGGCAGTTTGGTGCCCGGGCCCACCGAGCCGAGCACCCAGCGCGGCCGGTCGGGGTGGCCGGCCTGGTAGCCGTCGGCGACCTCGCGGGCGAGCG
>WQZC01000062.1 GCA_009780925.1 Actinomycetes bacterium
CGTGACATCCACCGCGGCCGAGCGGGCGGCCCCGACGAAGGTCAGCGACCCGGCCGGGATGTGCCGCTCGGTGACGTCCCCGGCCGGAGTCTTGATCACCACCGCGGACCGGTTGCCGACCAGCGCGCGCGCCATCGGCACCACCGACTTGGTGTCCTCGGGGCTGAGCCCGAACAAGGTGGCGATGCCGTAGGGGTTGGCCAGGGTGTCGATGATGTGCCCTGGCGCGGCCACCTCGATGGCCGCCGTCATGCCCAGCGGCACCCGGTCGATGAGGGTCACCTCATCGACGATCGGGATCTTGTTGGCCAGCCGGTTGTGCACCAGCACCCCGTCGTCGGAGCGCAGGATCGCGCCGGTCACCCGGGCGCGCCCGGCCGCGGCGTTGATCAGCCGGGCCACCTCGTCGAACCGCTGCCCACCGCCGGCCACCACGATCCACGGACCGTCGCCGGGGGCGGCGGCCAGCGCGTCGAGAGCGATGGTGACGCCCACCCCGATGCCCTCACCGCCGGGGGTGGCCGGGTTGTGCCCGATCATGGTGGACTCGGTGATCACGGTCTGGGTGATCGTCTCCATGGCCACGTCGCCGATGACCGGGGCGGCCTCGTTGATCCGGATCAAGTCCAGCTCGCCGAGGGCGCGCCCGGCCTTGGCCAGCGCCAGTTCCAGCGCGTGCACCATGCCCCGCAGGTTGCCCGCCGTGCCCTTGATCCCGGTGGTCGGCACCAGCGCCGACGCCAGGAACTCACAACTGGCGCCGGACGCCTGGGCCAGCGCCACCTCGGTGGTGGCGTTGCCGATGTCAATGCCGGCGATCAAGGCCATGGCGGGGGTTTCTCTCGTTCTTGTCAGTCGGCGCCAGCGGTCAGTCGGCTTTCAGCCGGCCGCGTTGGGCGTACACGTCGGCCGCCTCGCGGATGAACGCCGCGTTGATGACGCAGTGGTACTTGGTCTCCAGGTCATCGGCGATCGCGTACAGCTCGGCCTTGGTCGAGCGGTACGGCCGCAGCGCGTTGTACACGCCCAGCAGCTGGTCGTCGGGCACCGCGGTCAGCTCGGCGGCGCGCCGCAGGTTGCGCGCCAGGCTGTCCCGCCCGTCCGACTCGGCCACCTGGGCCTGCAGCTCCAGGGTCTGCGGCGCGATGCGGAAGTCATCCGCGCTGAACTCCCCGGACAACACCTTGTCCAGGGAGAAGTCGGCCAGCCGCTTGCCGCTGGCCGAGCTGATCAGCTCCGGCGAGCGCTCCCCCAGCGGGTAGTCGTCCTTGGTCACCCGCGCGCCGGGACCGGCCGGCCCCGTCGCGCCGGAGCGCGGCGCGTTGCCCAAGGCGGCCAACACTTCCGCCATGATCTGGCGGACTAGCTGTTCCTGATCCATCCTCGCCACGCTCCCTACGCGTACTCGACCCGCAACGTCTGGGTCTTCTTGTCTGGGTCGCACAACTGCGTCTCTTTGATGTGCAGCAGGGCCGCGATGGCCTGGTACTTGGGACGCGCCATCTGGTCGTTGCGCACCGGGACCGGTTCCGGCGACTCACCCTTGGCGTACTTGGCCGCGTTCTTGCCGATCGCGCGGAAAGTGGCCAGGTCGATGAGCGGGGACTGGCTGAACAGCTCCAGGTTGGACAGCGGCGGCAGATCCTTCTGGTGGATCACCGTGGTGCCGCGCGACTGGATGCCGATGCCCACCCCCGAGCCTGACAGCTTGGCCGCCTCGTGCGCGATCATGCCGACGTCGGCGGTGCGGAACACCCGGATGAACCGGTAGGTCAGCCCCTCCTCCTCGATGCCGGCGCAGACCTCGCGCAGCACCTCGTCGTGCGGCTGATCGATGATGGTCCGGGTGCGCGCGCCGCCGAACGCCGGCGCGAGCGCGATGACCACCTCGCGCGGGCTGGTCCCGCGCTCGGCCGGCCCGGTCTCGGCGATCCGCAGCTTGCCGGCCCCGGCCGAGGCCGGGCTGGACGCGGCGCGCCCGCCAGCCGCGGGCGCCGGGGATCCGCCGCCCAGGCCCATCTCGCGCATGACATCTTCGATGATGGCCGCAAGGGTCTTGTCGTCCATGGCACTCACCTCAGATGCTCTCGGGACTGACGGCCTGGCGGATGTTCTTCATCCGCTCCCAGCGCTCGGGTGGGATCTGGTAGCCGGTCTTCGGGCCGCGGTAGTCGTTGGGCACGTTGACCGCGGACAGCACCTTGAAGTCCTCGGTCAGGATCGCCGAGGTGTGCAGGTAGTCGCCCACCACGCGCTGCTTGAGCATGTTGAACACGTGCTCGGCGACGTCGGCGAAGCCGGCGGCGGCCAGCGTCTTGACGATGTCCACCCCGGTCAGCCCGCGCTTGATCAGGTTGTCGGCCGCCTTGAGGTCCTCGACCACGTCGCGCGCCGGCATGTCGTTGGAGCCGCGCGCGTAGGTGGCCGCCTCGACCTCGGCGTCGGTGACCTCGGTCAGCCCCAGGCCGCGGAACATCGCCTGCAGCACCTTGGCCGCCTTGTTGCGCGCCGCGATCACGTCCGCCTCGGCCACCGGCAGCAGCCCGCCCTCAAGCTTGAGGTCGCGCTGGATCACCAGCCAGTCGTCGTAGTCGTCGGCGTCCCAGTTGGACCCGGCGAACATGTTGTCGTAGTTGGGCACCGAGGAGTAGCCCGAGCAGACGAAGTCCGTGCCGGGCACGAACTGCATCAGGGTCCGGGCCACCCGGCGCAGGTCGGAGTGGGTGAAGGTCTGGTCGTTGGACGAGGCGCATTCCAGGTCCAGCGCCATCGCGATCAGGTTCTCCGCCAGGATCGCCCGCACCCCGGACGGCACCGCCGCCGGCACGCCGACGCAGGACACCGAGCCGTTCTGGATGCCCTGCGAGCCGGCCGCCTTGGTGATGTACACGCAGCGGGCCTCCAGGTAGAGCATCGACTTGCCCTCGGCGTAGCCCATCTGCACCTCCGAGCCGGTGCCCGAGGTGAAGCGCATCTTCAGCCCCCGGGAGGCGTAGCAGGAGGCGAGGAACCCCTTGGACCACGGGGTGTCGTCGCCGTCCATGAACACCGGCTCGGTGCCGTACACCGAGACCGTCTCGGCGTAGGTGGTGAACCCGCGCATGCCCAGGGTCAGCTCGGTGGCCACCTCGACCGCGCACTGGGTCAGGATGCCCGGGCGGCCGACCTCCGCGCCGACCAGCACCGAGATGGCGTTGAACGGCGCGTAGCGCGCCACCCCGACCGTGGTCTCCTCCTCGGAGAAGCCGCGCAGCGCCGCCTCGGCGGCGTCCGCCGCGATCAGCACCGGGTTGTCGCGCAGGTTGGTCACGTGCCCCTGGTTGGCCGGGATCAGCCGCGCCCGCAGCTTGGTCACCGCCATCATCATTTCCAGCACGGTCATCTGGCTGACCACCTCGGTCAGCTTGGCCGGGGTCATCGAGGTGGTCAGCGCGATCACCTCGGCGCGCGGCACGTTGATGTCCATCATCTTGCGCGCCAGCTCCACCGAGTCCATCGCGTTGACGGCCTCGGCGCCGTCCAGCTTGATGCCGTAGTTGGCGATGAAGGTGTCGATCATGTCGAATTGGTCGCGGGTCTTGCCGTCCATCTCGACGATCCGCCCGCCGGCGATCTTGATCGACGGCTTGGGGTCGTTGGGCCCCTCCATCGCGATGAAGCCGACCTCGGGCCACTCGGTGACGAACCCGTCCTGATTGACCGGACGGGCGTCGAGCGCCTCGAACCGCTTGGATCTCATAGCCACAGCACTCCCCCGATCAGATGTACGGGGTGGTGGTCGACTCCGGCCAAGCGCCCATCGCACCCAACAGCTGACGGCCCACCTCGCGCGCGGCGATGATGGCCTGGCGCACCGCTCCCGAATCACCGGTGAAGAACGAGTTGACCTCGTTGGTCAGGCTCGTCCCCTTGGCGGGGCTGGCGAACCCGATGACGTCGATGGTCGCCGCCTTGACCGCGGTGTCGGCCAGCACCACGCCGATCGCCGCCGGCGCGCCGACGGTGATGCCGAACGCCTTGCCCACCGGGGCGCCGAACGCCTTGTTCAGCGCGTGGCTGGCGCGCGCGGTGTACTGGAACTCCAAGTGGCCCGCGTCGTTGCCGTAGACGTCGCCGAAGGTCCGGTCCAGCTCGGAGAGCGCGACCTCGACCGCGCGGCGGGTGTCGGAGACGTCCTCCGCGCCGAAGATGACCAGCGAGCCGTGCCCGGCCCCGCCCTTGGTGTCGCGGGGCAGCTCGATCGCCACGATCTCGGAGGAGGTCGCCTTGACCGCCTCGTCGGCGGCGAAGATCTGCGGCCCGGCCCCGGTGCGCGAGCCCAGGATGCCGATCGAGCGGTACTTCGGCTCGATGCCCATCAGCGCGTGGATCTGCGGGTCGACGTTCGGGATCACCAGCCCGATCGAGTCGCCGAGCGGGTTGATCCCGACGAACTCGGTGCACACCGGGCGCGAGGCCAGCGCGTCCTGGGCGCGGGTCGACGCGATCGACGCGCCGGCCGGCGCGGACGCCTCGGCCTGCCCCAGCTTCTGCTTGACTGCCGCCATGACCTGGCTGAGCAGCTCGTCGTTAGCCATGTCGCCTCCCTGGCTCTAGCTCACTTGGCCGGCGCCGGCGACGGGAGGATCTTCTCCACGTCGTTGTGCGGTCTCGGGATGACGTGGACCGAGACGACCTCGCCGACGTTGCCGGCGGCCACCGCGCCCGCGTCGGTCGCGGCCTTGACCGCGCCCACATCGCCGCGCACCAGGATCGTCACCAGGCCGGAGCCGACCCGCTGGCTGCCCAGCAGCGACACATTGGCGGACTTGACCATCGCGTCCGCCGCCTCGACGGCGGCGACAAAGCCTTTCGTCTCCACCATGCCCAGGGCTTCTTGCATTGACCTCACTCCTTGTCGTCGGCCGGGTTGTGGGTGGCCGAGTTGTCGTGGTCGAGCCATGCGGCCCGATCAGTCGCGACCGCGATGGTGGACACGCGTTGCGTCCATCGACGGACGTCCGGCACGGACGAACTGGACCGTTTGGGACCGCCCGTTCCCGCCGAGGCTATTCGTTGCGGCGCGAGTTGGGGAGCTTTTGCCGGCTAGCGGCACTTTCGGGCGACGGGAGTTACAGACCCATGCCGCCGAGTTACACATTCCGCCGCACGAATGACACTTGCTTGCGCCCCCCTGCGGCCAGGCTGGTAGTTTGGCAGCGCTCGCGCCGCGAACCTTCGTCCGGCGAGCCGTCGGGCGAGCCGTCGCACCGCGAGCCGTCGGGCGAGCCGTCGCACAGCGCCACCCGCGAAGGCGAGTGTGCCGATGTCAAGGAGAGCGCTTGACCACGGACGGGCTGTCCACCGGCGATCTCGGCCTGCCCGGCGCCAAACAGCGCATCATCCAGGAGTTCGTCCCCGGCAAGCAGGTGACCCTGGCGCACATCATCGCCAACCCGGACCCCGAGTTGTGCGAGAAGGTGGGCCTGGACGGCGGCGGCGCGATCGGGGTGCTCACCATCACCCCAGCGGAAGCGGCGATCATCGCCGCCGACGCCGCCACCAAGGCGGCCGGGGTGCGGATCGGGTTCGTCGACCGCTTCTCCGGGTCCCTGCTGCTGCTCGGCGACCTCGCCGACGTCGAGGCCGCGGTGCGCGCCGCCGCCGACGTGCTGCGCGACGTGCTCGGCTTCACCCCGGCGCCGATCACCCGCACCTGATGGCCCGGCTGGCTGGCCCGGCCGGCACGGCCCGGCTGATGCTGGTGGGCAGCGTCGGCTGCGGGAAAACCACCCTGGCGCAACGGTTGCGCGACCAGCGGCTGGCGCGCGTGAAGACGCAGACCACGCAGTATCTCGACACCCTGATCGACACCCCCGGGGAGTACCTGCGGCACGGCCATCTGCGGCGCGCGCTGCAACAGGCCGAGCCGGGGGCCGATCTGGTGGCGCTGCTGCAGTCGGCCAGCGAGGGTCAGGAGACCATCCCGCCCGGTTTCGCCACGTTTTTCACCAAACCGGTGATCGGCATCATCACCAAGATCGACATCGCTGACGCCGAGCGACGGCGGGCCGCGCGGGAGCGGCTCCACCGCGCCGGCGCGCGCGAGATCATCGCGGTGTCAGCATGGACCGGCGAAGGGCTGGCGGAGCTGTCGGCGCGGCTGGCGCGCTAGCCGCCGGCGGCGCGCTCGCCTCGGCGCGCCAGGCGCGCGGGGTCACCCCGGTCTCGGCGCGGAACACCCGGGTGAAGTAGCCGGCCCGGGAGAAGCCGGTGGCGGCGGCGATCTCGCCGATCGCCTCGTCGGTGCAGCGCAGCAGCAGCTTGGCGCGCTCGACCCGCCGCGCGGTCTTGTACGCCCCGAAGGTCGACCCGGTGGCGCGTTTGAACGAGTGCGACAGCCGGCTCGGCGACATCGCCAGGAACTGGGCCGCATCAGCCAAGTCCCGGTCGTCGCACAGGTCGCGGGCCAGCGCGTTGAGCAGCTCGTTGATGCCCGGCCGCGCCCCGCGCTCGCGCTCCAGCGCGCGGACCACGGTGTCGGCGAGCGCTTCGCCGGCCAGCTGCGCCGACCAGCGGTCCAACCGGTGGTCGCGCTCGCCCAGGCGCGCGCGGCAGGCCGGCGCCGCGTCCGGGGCGTGCTGCTCGACCGCGGCCAGCAGCGCCGCCAGCAGCGCGCGCTGCGAGCGCATCCGATGCTCGGTGAACCGCGCCTGCCAGATCACGTCCAGCGCCGCGGTGAGCGCGTCGACGGCGCCCGGCAGGTCGGCGGCCAGCGCCGACTCGATCACCTGTTGGGTGTTGGCGTCCAGCTCGAGTCCGCCCGCGCGCCAGCCGGGCTCGCCTGGGTCGTCGGCGCTGATCCGCGCCGGCCGCGAGATGGGCCGGTCAGTGATCTCGTGGCTGAGCTCGAACAGCGCGTCGGCGACGCCTTTGACCTTGCGCGCGGTGACCTGCGGGATGGTCTCCGACAGCCGTCGCGCGGCCGGGTTGGGCGGCTCGGCGATCAGCGACGGCAGCTCCGACTGGCGCTGTGCCAGCAACACCTGGCCGCACAGCACCGCGCCCACGTACAGCCCGTCGACCACCAGCGGCATGGACATGTCCAGCAGGCCGGCGTGGCACCGATACACGTAGGGCCGACCGCTGATCGCCGCCTGGCAGGAACCGTGCGCGTCGCACAGCCGACACAGCCGACCGGTCACCGAGTCGGCGCGCATCCGGTTGCAGAACTCGCTGAAATGCGACGGGGGAAGCGCCGGGACGCCCTGGTTGTCCACCGTCACCACGCCCAGCTCGGTGGCGTCCGCGAACGCGCGCTGCAAACGTTGCAGGCGGTCCATATCGACGAAGTCGGCCATACCAACAGATGTCATGATGCGCACCTCCACCCGCTGCCGCCGGTCATACCAAGACTGTAGCCAGTGTCGCAAGGGCTCGGCCAGGCTGTGACGCGGGCCTCGGCCGAGCTCGGCGGCGGGCGCGGCCGGGTTAGGCGGCGGGCCTCGGCCGGGTTAGGCGGCGCGGCGCGGCCGGGTTAGGCGGCGGGACTCGGCCGGGCGCGCAGCAGGCTGGCGACAGTGGTCACCGCGAGGATAGCGGCGATCGCTGCGAGTGACGCCCAGGTCGGGATCTCCGGCGCCCAGCCCACCGCCCGGCCGCCATTGACGAACGGCAACGAGTTCTCCGCCAGCGCGTGCAGCACGAGCTTGACGCCGATGAACGCCAGCAGCGCGGCCAGTCCGTGCGACAGGTAGACCAGCTGGCGCAGCAGCCCGCCGATCAGGAAGTACAGCTGGCGCAGCCCCATCAGCGCGAACAGGTTCGCGGTGGCCACCAGGTACGGCTCGGCGGTGAGCCCGTAGATCGCCGGGATGGAGTCCAACGCGAACGCCAGGTCGGCCGCGCCCAGCGCCACCACCACGGCGAGCATCGGGGTGGCCAGCCGCCGCCCGCCGACCCGGACGGTGAGCCGGCCGTCGTGGTAGTCCGGCGTGGACGGCACCGCCCGGCGCAGCCAGCGCACCACCCGGCCGGGGTCGCCGGCGCCCCCGCCGCCGTCCCCGGCCGCGGCACCGTCCCCGGGGTGGCGCGCGCCGTCGTCGTCGCCGGCCGCGGCGCCGTCCTGGTGGGCGGCGCCGTCCTGGTGAACCATGCCGCCGCGCGCCCCGGCCAGCCGGACCGCCGTGTACAGCAGGAACGCGCCGAACAGGTAGAACACCCAGCTGAAGGCGTCGATCAGCGCCGCGCCGAGCGCGATGAACGCCACGCGCGCCACCAGCGCGATGACGATGCCGGCGAGCAGCGCCTGCTGCTGCAGCCGCCCGGGCACCCGCAGCCGGGACATGATCAGCACGAACAGGAACAGGTTGTCCACCGAAAGGGAGTATTCGGTCAGCCAACCAGCGATGAACTGCCCTCCGTAGCGCCCGCCGGCGACCAGCCACACCCCGATGGCAAACGCCACCGCGAGGCCGACGTAGCCCGCCAGGTGCGCTGCGCATTCGCGCGTCGACGGGATGCGCGGACGGCGCCGGACGAGGAACACATCCACCGCCAGCACGGCCACCACCGCGACGATGGTGACCGCCCACGCGGCCGGGGTGACGCGCACGGCTCAGCGGCGCTCAGCGCGGCGGCGCGCCACCGCGGCCCGGTAACGGGCGGCCCGATAACGGGCGGCGCGGTGATGCGGCTCGCTACTGCGGTTCAGCACAGCGGTTCAGCACAGCGACTCAGTACGGCGGGCGCAGCCGCAGCCGCAGCCGGGGCAGGTCCAGGTCTAGCTTCGGATATTGCGGGTCCAGCTCCACCAGCGTCTCGCGCAGCAGCTCGCCGATCGCCCAGTTGCGGTACCACTTGCGATCGGAGGGCACCACGTACCACGGCGCGGCGTCGGAGTCGCAGGCGTCCAGCATCCCGGAGTAGGCGGCCTGGTAGTCCGACCAGTAGGCCCGCTCGTCCAGGTCGGCCTCCTGGAACTTCCACTGCTTGGTCGGGTCCGCCAGGCGCGCCAACAGCCGCTCCCGCTGGGTGGCGTGCGAGATGTGCAAGAAGCACTTGACGACGGTGGTGCCCTTGGCGGCCAAGTCCGCCTCGAAGGCGTTGATCTCCTCGTAGCGCCGCCGCCACTCGGACTCCGGCACCAGCTCGTGCACCCGGGGCACCAGCACGTCCTCGTAGTGCGAGCGGTCGAACACCCCGACCACGCCCGGCGACGGCAGCGCCTTGCGGATCCGCCACAGGAAGTGGTGCGCCGCCTCCTCCGGGGTGGGCACCTTGAACGCGGTCACCCGCACGCCCTCCGGGGAGAGCAATTCGACGACGTGGTTGACCACCCCGCCCTTGCCGGCGGTGTCGGTGCCCTGCAGCACCAGCAGCACGCTGCGCCGGCCGCCGGCCGTCGCCTCGGCGTACAACCGCTCCTGCAGCTCGGCCAGCGGCGAAGCCGCCATCGCCCGCAGCGCCTTGTCCTTGCCGCCCGGGGAGAGCGGGGTGGCCGCCGTGTCGTAGCCGGCCAGGTTCACCGCCCCCGGCCGGACCCGCAATGCGTCCCGCAATGATTTCTGCTCGGTGCCCATCCGAGCAGCGTAGCGAGCCGAGGTCGGCCCCGGTATCAGCCCGCCCCGAGGTGGCGGTAGCGCAGCGCGCGCGCGGCGCGCAGCTCCTCCAGGTCCCGCCGCTCCAGCTCGGCCAGCTCGGCGGCCAGCACCCGGGCCAGGCGGTGCAGGAACTCGGCCGGCTCGTCGGCGGCGTCCGGCCGTTCGGCGATCACCCGGTCCACGATCCCGTGCCGGCGCAGGTCCACGCTGCGCACCCCTTGCGCCTGCGCCAGCTCGGCGGCGTGCGCGGTGTCGCGGTGACGGATCACCGAGGCGCCCTCCGGGGGCAGCGGCGCGAGCCACGCGTGCTGCGCGGCCAGCACCCGGTCAGCGGGCAGCAGCGCCAGCGCCCCGCCGCCGGTGCCCTGGCCCAGCAGCAGGCAGATCGTCGGGGTGTGCAGCGTGGTCAGGTCCACCAGGGCGCGGGCGATCTCGCCGGCCAGCCCGCCCTGCTCGGCGTCCACCGACAGCGCCGCCCCGGCGGTGTCCACCACCGTGAGCAACGGCAGATGCAACTCCTCGGCCAGGCGCATGCCGCGCCGCGCCACGCGCAGCCCGCCCGGCCCCAGCGGGGTGGCCCCCTGCCGGCAGTGGCCGAGCACCACCGTCGGCACGCCCTCGAACTCCGCCAGCACCAGCAGCATGCCCGGGTCGTCATCGCCCCGGCCGGTGCCGCGCAACGCGGTCACGCTGGACCCGGCCACCGCGAGCAGGTCCCGCACCCCCGGCCGGCGCCGGTCGCGGGACCGCGTGATCGACTCCCACGCCGGCGCCTCGTCGACCGTCACGTCAGCCTCGTCCACCGCGGCCACCGGCGCCGGAGCGCGCGCCGCGCCGACCACGTCCAGCGCGGTGATGACGATCTCGCGCAGCTGTTCGGGGGGCACCACCGCGTCGATCAGCCCCCGCACGTAGAGGTTCTCGGCGGTCTGCACCCCCTCGGGGAACGGTTCGCCGTACAGCGCCTGGTACACCCGCGGCCCGAGGAACCCGATCAGCGCGCCCGGCTCGGCCATGGTGATGTGCGCCAGCGATCCCCAGGAGGCGAACACCCCGCCGGTGGTGGGGTTGCGCAGATAAGACAGGTACGGAAGCCCGGCCCGGCGGTGCTGGGCGACCGCCGTGGCGATCATCACCATCTGCAAGAAGGCGACCGTGCCCTCCTGCATCCGGGTGCCGCCGGACGCCGGCGAGGCCAGCAGCGGCAGCCGCTCGGCGGTGGCCCGCTCGATCGCGCCGGCCAGCCGCTGCCCGGAGGCCACCCCGATGGACCCGCCCAGGAAACCGAACTCGCAGGCGGCGACGGCCGCCCGATGCCCGCCCAGGCGCGCCTCGCCGGTGAGCACCGACTCGTCCACCCCGGTGCGCGCGCGGGCCCGCTCCAGCGAGCGCGTGTACTCCGGGTCCAACTCGCCGGTGGGCGCGAACGGCCGGATCGGCGCGGCGTCCCAGGAGACGAACGTGCCAGGGTCGACGACCCGATCGATGAACTCCCTAGCCCCTAGATGCCCCATGCCCCGAGTATGTCCCCGTTCTCGACCCGGGCAACGCCGAGGGCATTCATGTTCTTCTGAACACCGCCCGCCAGCCGCCGCTAAACTCTTGCGCGTGGCTGCGCTCGCGGGGGGTCAACGTCGTGTCGGTGGACCGCCGTCCGGGTCACCACCAACGCACTCCGGACGCGGTCATCGAAGCCGTGCCCGTGACGCTTGAAACGAAAACAGCTGTGGCGACCGAGAATGCCATCCTCGCAGGTATTCGCACGGGTCGCCACCAGTCGCGCCGTATTGTCGTGGATGCCCGTATCGGCGACCTTCAGCAGACGATCGCGCGGGCCGGCCTCGGACACGCGCTTCGCCAATACGGGCGCCACCTCGACGAAATTGTGATCATCCTTGGTGACGATTCCGGTCTAGGATGGTGGAGTGCAGGAGAGCCTGGTTCTGTCTGACTTGGCGCAGCGCGACTTGGTCGTGGACGTGCTCCGGGCACTTGACCTGCCCATGATCACCGGCATCAACGTCGAGGTGGCACTGGACTACCCGGGCCAGCAGCTCGCTGTCGATCTGTACGCGCGCGACCCTGATGATCTCAGCATGGCGGTAGGCATCGTTCGCGCGATGCTGGCGGAGCGCGGCGTCCCGGCGCGCACCGCAGCGGAGATCGACGCGGAGATCCTGCTAACCGCCGCGGCCGCCTAGGCCCAGAACTCGCGGCCGCCTAGGCCCAGAACTCGCGCAGCGCCACCGCGGTGGCCAGCGCGGCGGCGGCGGCCTCGTAGCCCTTGTCCTCATCCGAGCCGGGCAGCCCGGCGCGGTCCAGCGCCTGGCGCTCGTCGTCGCAAGTGAGCACGCCGAAGCCGATCGGGATCCCGGTGCGCGTGGCGACCTCGGTCAGCCCGGCGGTGGCCGCCTGGCAGACGTACTCGAAGTGCGGGGTGCCGCCGCGGATCACCACGCCGAGCGCGACGATCGCGTCGAACCGGCCGCCGGCCGCCGCAGGCCGGGCCGCCGCAAGCCGGGCCGCCGCCACCGGCAGCTCGAAGGCGCCGGGCACCCGCACCACGGTCACCGCCCGTACCCCCGAGTCGGCCAGCGCCCGGCGCGCGCCGGCCAGCAGGCCGTCCATCACCGGCTCATGCCAGCGCGCCGCGACCACCGCCACCCGCAGCCCCGCCGCGCCGTCGATCGGGCCCGCCTCCGGCGCGCCGGTCGCGCTCACTGGTCGGTTCCGCGCTCGGTCGCCAGCGCGCCATCCAGGTCCAGGTCGTGGCCCATCCGGTCGCGCTTGGTGCGCAGGTAGCGGATGTTCTCGGCGGTGACGTGGGTGGGCAGCGGCACCCGGTCCAGCACCCGCAGCCCGTACCCCTCCAGCCCGGCGCGCTTGGCCGGGTTGTTGGTGAGCAGCCGCATCGAGCGCACCCCCAGATCGACCAGGATCTGCGCCCCGGTGCCGTAGTCGCGC